>NZ_VKLR01000024.1:0-47528 GCF_007280595.1 Psychrobacter sp. YGAH215
TGTGTGAGAACTTAAAGATTAACCGTTCGCTATTTTTTTTGCCAGAAATTTATATCCAATGTTCAACACGCCCTAATAGTAAACAACGATTAAGTATCTAAAAAGCGTACTTTTCCAGTCTCTAAATTGTATTCAGCGCCAACGACGAGTAGCTGACCGCTACTGGTTAAGTCTTCTAGGGCGCGCGAACCATGCTTTAATTGGCTGACCGACATGCGTACATTGGCACGAATAGAGCGATCGACCAATTCATCCGCATCGACGTCTTGACCATTGGCCGTTGCCAGCTCATGTAAGTTATAGACACTTGGGCGAATACGATCGACGATTGATTGTAAATTTGGCGAATAGTTTTGCTCAGGATTGATCAGCGCATCGACGCAAGCGGTCACCGCTCCGCAATGCGAATGCCCAAGCACTACCACCAGTTTGGTGCCAAATTTTTCTGCCGCAAATTCAATCGAGCCAATTTGCGATGGCGCAACCACATTACCTGCCACGCGTATGACAAACAAATCGCCCAAACCTTGGTCAAACACAATCTCAACTGGGACACGGGCGTCCGAGCAACCCAAAATAATCGCTAATGGATCTTGGTCACTGATCAACTCAGGACGTTTTTGCATGCAAGGGTCAGTGCTGGTCAGACTTTCTACGTAGCGTACATTTCCTTCTTTGAGTAGTGCCAGTGCTTCTTGTCCAGTTTTTGGGCGGTTACTGTTAGGCATAAGGGGTCCTTGTTTATCAAAATGGTTTAAATTATAAATTGCGCTAGCATTCTATTTTTTACTTTAAATATAGCTTTCAGCTATGCTTATTTTTTAAACTTAGCCGTTTGCTATTGCAAATATCCTTGTATGTGGCATACATAAAATTATTGTAGCGCAAGCAAGACAGAAAAACGGTAAAAATTCTTTATTGTAAGATGGCAGCATCGCAAGCCAAAGCATTGCAAGACAAGAAATTTGCAGTCAAGCATTTAGCTCATTATTTTTTTAACAACCTAAACCAACCAATAACGAACTTGCACTGACTTATAACAAGGGTTTGTTATAATACGCAGCAACCAGATTGTATATATAGCCAACGCTTATCGCCAGACTTAACAACATGCAAATTGCTGCCAGTATCTACTATTTTAGTGCTGCTGCGCATTTGGTGTTTTAGGAATCAACCTTATGACCGAAACGAATGTAAACCTGCAAACCGCACCTTTGTCGCCTAATAGTGACAAGGCGCTGCTGCAACTGACTGGTCTCCAAAAAATTTATGATCAAACCGAAGTGTTAAAGGATATTAACCTTGATATTGAACATGGCGAATTTATCACCTTGCTTGGGCCATCAGGCTGCGGTAAGACGACTTTGCTGCGCTTAATTGCGGGTTTTGAGCAGCCAAATGCAGGGGCGATTTATCTTGATGGCATGCAAATGGCAGGCTTGCCAGCGGATAAGCGTCCGGTCAATACTGTGTTTCAGCAATATGCGTTATTTCCACATATGACGGTGGCGCAAAACGTCGCTTATGGGCTTAAACTCAAAAAAGTGCCAAAAGATGAGATACAAACGCGGGTACGTGAGATGCTGGCGATGGTACAACTTGAACACCTTGCCAATCGCAAACCACAAGATTTATCCGGTGGTCAGCAGCAGCGGGTGGCGATTGCACGTGCGGTGATTAATCGTCCTAAGCTATTATTGCTCGATGAGCCTTTATCGGCGCTCGACCATAAATTGCGTTTGCAAATGCAATCTGAGCTTAAACGTCTACAACGTGAGCTTGGCATTACCTTTGTCTTTGTCACCCACGATCAAGAAGAAGCGCTGTCGATGTCGGATCGCATTGCGGTAATGAAAGACGGCAGATTTCAGCAAATTGGTACGCCGATTGAGATTTATGAAACCCCTGCCAATCTCTTTACCGCCAAATTTATCGGTGAAACCAACTTATTTAAAGCGGAAGTCAAAGGCGTCTACCCTGAGCAGCCCGATCGTGATGGGCGCGTGACCAATGGCCGTATTGAGGTCGAGGTCTGCGAAGCACAAGCGCAAGAGGGGCCGACGACCTTACGCAATCTGCGCCGCCCTGACTTTGCCAATGACGTGCAAGTTGGTGATATCGTTAACTTACTATTGCGCCCTGAAGATTTACGCATTTATGACCCCAATGATAAAGAACATGGCGGCTTACTGGGGCGGGTGATTGAAAGTAACTATAAAGGCAGTACCTTAGACTCGATTATTGAGCTAACCAACGGCCATATTATTAAAGCCTCGGAATTCTTTGATGAAGATGACCCAAGTTTTGATTATAAGCTTAACGAAGGCGTTAAAGTATCGTGGGTCGATGGCTGGGAATGGGTGTTGCCAGAAGAAGATACGCTTGCTAGCGGCATTGATAACGGGATAAACAATAGCCCTAGTAAATTAGCTGCCCAAAAGGATATCAGCTAATGGCGCGTCCTAACGTAGGTAATAAAAAATCAAGTCATAAAAACTTGAGCAATAAAAGCCCTTTTCGTACCGCAACGCTATGGCTAATTTGGGGTTGGCTGCTCATCTTTGCGCTATTGCCAAATATACTGGTGATTGCCGTCAGCTTTTTGACCCGTGATAGCACCGCTTTTATTAGTTTACCGGTCACTCTCGACAGTTACGTGCGCATGATTGACCCGCTTTATTTTGATGTCTTTGTGCATTCATTATGGATGGCGGGTATCACCACAGTCATTTGCTTATTACTTGGCTATCCCTTTGCTTGGTTTGTTTCTCGAGTGGATAAACGCTGGCAGCCACTATTGATGCTTATGCTGATATTGCCATTTTGGACCAACTCTTTGGTGCGCACCTATGCGCTAAAACTATTATTTGCCAGCAATGGTTTGATTAATAAATCCTTATTAACACTTGGTATTATCAATGCGCCCATTGATATTCTATATACCCAAGGCGCGGTTATTGCCGGTTTAACCTATTTGTTATTTCCATTTATGGTGCTGCCACTGTATGCAGTATTCAGTGATTTGCGTAATGATATGCTGCTTGCCTCGCAAGATTTGGGTGCTTCAAAGCGCCAAACCTTTTGGCACGTGGTATTACCCTTAACCACACCGGGGATTATCTCCGGGGTGCTGTTGGTACTACTACCAGCGATGGGGATGTTTTATGTCGCCGATATCTTGGGCGGCTCACGTAACTTATTGGTCGGTAATATTATCAAAAACCAGTTTTTAGATGCGCGTGATTGGCCATTTGGTGCCGCCGCCAGTGTGCTATTGACCCTTGCGATGGCGGTATTATTACTCGCTTATCGTGCCAGTAGCCGCCGTATTGGCAAGACTGATTTTAACGAGGTGGCCTAATGTCTGATAGTTCACTGAATAGTACTCCAATTAAAAATAAACGCTCTATCAAATTAGGTAATATTGCCGCCAAAGGCTATCTCAGTCTGATTTATATTTTATTATATCTGCCTATCATCGTTTTGGTGGTAATGTCATTTAATAAATCAAAAATTGGTTATAACTGGGGCGGCTTTAGTTTAAAGTGGTACGAGTCGCTACTGAATAATCAGGCGATGCTTGATGCCTTTTGGCACTCTATTGTTTTAGGCTTGGTTGCGGCTACGGTTTCGACCGTTATCGGTACATTAACGGCGCTTGCGCTGCATCGCTATGACTTTCGCGGTAAAGGGCTTCTCAATGGCCTGTTATTTGTGCTGATGATGTCACCTGAAATTGTCCTAGCGATATCGCTATTGGCGCTGTTTTTATTAATCGGCCTGCAGCTTGGCTTTGTCTCGCTATTACTAGCGCACATTACCTTTTGCTTGCCGTTTGTCGTTATCACTGTCTTTGCGCGTTTAAGCAGTTTAGACGAGCGTTTGATGGAAGCGGCGCGAGATTTAGGTGCTAGCGAATCAACGATGGTTCGTACGGTGTTGATTCCAGTAATTTTCCCTGCGGTGATGGCTGGTTGGCTACTTGCCTTTACCTTATCGCTTGATGATGTGGTGGTATCGACCTTTGTGACCGGCCCTAGCTATGAGATTTTACCGCTCCGTATTTATTCTATGGTGCGCGTGGGACTTAAACCTGAGGTCAACGCGATTGGGACAATTTTACTCGTCGCTTCCTTAGTTTTAGTGGTTATCTCGCAATTACTGCTGCGTCGGCGCTAGTTTTAATTTTTACGGTAAAATAATGGCAATGTAATTTTAGGCAAAAAGCGCCTATGATTTTCCAAGATTATAAACACCTATTTTCCTATTTCTTTAACGTCAGTGGTTAGGTTATTTTATGCTAGAGCTTCGTCATCTTAATACGCTAACTGCGCTGCGAGCCCATGGATCATTGGCCGCTGCTGCCGATGAGCTGCATGTCACCGCCTCTGCGGTCTCGCATCAGTTAAAAGAGTTAGAGAATTACTACGATATTAGCTTGGTCAATCGGCGCACGCGTCCGCTGACCTTTACGCCAGCGGGCAAAACGGTACTGGCGCTGGCAGACAGTATCATGCCGCAGGTCACACGCACCAAAGCCAATTTAAAACGCTTAGCTCATGGTCAAGCGGGTCGATTGCGCTTAGCGTCAGAATGTCATAGCTGCTTTGATTGGCTGATGCCCATTCTCAATCATTATCGCCGCGAATGGTCAGATGTTGAGCTGGATTTTGCCACCGGTTTTGAGCCTGAGCCGCATCATTTACTGCAAGAAGGTGATATCGATTTATTGATTACCACCAGTAATTTACCAATAGAAGGTATCAGCTATCAGCCATTGTTTGAGTACGAGAGCCGTTTGGTGCTGTCGCCGACTCACGACTTGGCTGAGCAACCATTTATTCATGCCCAAGATTTGGTTGCTGAAACCTTGATTGCCTATCCGGTGGAAGCTAAGCGCCTCGATATCATTGCCAATTTCATGACCCCAGAAGCGGTCAGTTTTAAAGCGATTCGTACCACCGAGCTCACGGCGATGCTAATTCAATTGGTGGCAAGTGAACGCGGGGTGGCGGCACTGCCTGATTGGGTGGTAAGCGAGTATGAAAAAAAAGGCTGGGTGGTTTCGCGGCCGCTCGGTAAAGGCGTTTACTGCCAACTTTATGCGGCGACGCGCACCTCGAGCCAAGATACGGCGTATATGCAAGGGTTTGCGAGTCTATTAGAAGGGATTGTAAAACCGGTATAGCTAGTGCTTTTTTTAAAAAGTCGTTTAAAAAAAGAGCCGTATTAAACATTAATATGGCTCTTTTTTATTGTTGAGTTTTTATTATTATAAAATCAATTTAAACAAATAAAAGCCAATTGCCGTTGCTAATAACGTCAGCCCCACATGTAACCCAATCAGTCCTAAACCCGCAAGTAGTTTGCCGTTATGGATAAAGGTAAATACTTCAGCACTAAAGGTACTAAAAGTCGTCAGTCCGCCCAAAAAACCAGTTATGACAAACGACCTGACATTAGGAGATAAGTCGCTACCCATACGCTCAAACCAAACTAATGCTAATCCTATTAAAAGTCCACCTAAGACATTGGCGCCAAGCGTACCAAGCGGTATCCAGTGATGCAGCGGATTAAAACGCGCCAGCCAGCCGCGCAGGCAAGCACCAATGGCAGCACCTAGTCCAATCGCAAGCCACTGCATAAGCTATCCTTGATTAAGATAAAGTTTAATAGGTTAAGTATAAGATAGCTTATAACATTTAGCATTTATAATAGCGCAGGCAGCTCGGTCATTGGCCAACGTGGGACACAGCTAACAGCCAAATCATCTGCTTGACCGGCTTGCAAACGCTCGTAACCCGCATAAGCAATCATTGCTCCATTATCGGTACATAACGCTGGCGGTGCGTAATGGACGGTCGCATTGATTTTAGCAAGCTCGCGCTCTAACGTCTCACGCAAATGGCTATTGGCACTGACGCCGCCTGCAATGACCAAGCGACTCATCTCGACTTGTTTCAGTGCCTTGACGCATTTTTTCACTAGCGTATCAACTACTGCATGTTGAAAGCTTGCCGCAATATCGGCGCGCACTTTTGGATCGCTGTCGGAGCCATCAGTGTCCTTGATAAGATTATGCACCGCCGTTTTCATACCGCTGAAGGAAAAATCTAAACCGCGATGTAGCATCGGGCGCGGTAAGTCATAGGCATTTTGATTGCCATTTTCTGCCAATTTGGCAATATTTGGTCCACCAGGGTATGGCAGACCAAGCATTTTAGCCGCTTTATCAAAACATTCACCCGCCGCGTCATCGATAGACTCACCAAGGATTTCATATTGCCCGATACCATATGCGGCAATCAGCAAAGTATGACCACCAGAAACCAGTAAGGAGACAAATGGAAACGCTGGCGGATTCGCTCCCATCAAAGGCGCTAACAGGTGTCCTTCCATATGGTGAACGCCAATCGCTGGCACATCCAAGCCATAAGCCAAGCTACGTCCAAATAATGCGCCCGTCATCAGCGCCCCTATAAGTCCCGGCCCTTTGGTATAAGCAATCGCATCAATCTCATTTTTAGTGATATCGCACTGCTCTAGCAATTCGTTGAATAACGGTACCAGCTTACGAATATGGTCGCGGCTGGCAAGCTCAGGCACTACTCCGCCATAAAGTGCGTGCAGCTCTATCTGTGAATACAGCACTTGCCCAAGCAAGCCTTTATTATTGCTATCTATCTGCTCGCTATCAAAAATCGCCAGACCTGTTTCATCACAGGAGGTCTCTAAACCCAATACTTTCATCTATGTGCCTTTATATTTGCTTTGTAGCATTAATAAAAAACCGCCACTGTTAGCTTACAATGGCGGTCATTCTAGCAAATTTCAATACGTAATATTAGCGAGCGGCAGCAACCATATAATCAACTGCGGCATGAACTTGTGCTTCAGTGACGTCTCCAACCGCTTGCGCAGGCATTTTATTAAAGCCTTTAGCAGAATGCATGTGTAACGTTTCTATGTCTTTGGCAAGGTGCGGTGCCCAAGCTTCTTTATCACCAAATTTCGGTGCGTCAAGCAAACCATTCTCATGGCAAACTTTACACTGCTTTTCGTACAGCTGAGCACCAGCATCGGCCGCCAACACTTCTGGTTCAGCAGCAGCTTCAGGTTCAGCCTCTACGACAGGTACTTCCGTAGGCTCTGCTTCAACCGCAGGCTCAGGGGTGACCACTTCGGTTTCTGTTACAGGCGCTTCAGGTTCTATAGCCACCGTTTCAGTTTCATTGGTAGTAGCTGGCTCTTCAGCCGCTGTATTGTCGCCGCCACTACAAGCGCTCAATGCCAAAAGTGCACTCAAGCTTAGGCTTGTGAGCGCCAATTTAGCAACGGATTTTTTCTTCATTGTATTTTGTTGCATAGTCATAGTTAATCTTTCATCTATAGTTTGTTAATATAAACTTAAATATCGTAGCTGGCATATTAATAGTCATCGCTGGCAATGATGAATCGCTATTATGAAATGAGCATGCGGCTTACTTACTTAATTACTCATAGCTACTAAATACTATTAGTTCGTTGCAGGCTCAGTCGTATCAGTAGTCGTAGCGGCCTCATCGGTATTTGTCGCCGTGGCACTATCAGTAGTAGCCGCTTCTGTATCAGTACTTGTAGTAGCCATATCTCCTGCCGCATCTGTCGCTGCGCCATCTTCTGCTACTGCAGTGTCAGTACCCGTAGCACCCTCTTCTGTCCCTTCTGCCGTGTCAGCAGCAGGCATCGGCGCTGTTTCTGGGAAGTCCATATCTTCTGCTTCAGGTGCGTTTGCACGTGCAAGTTCTGAAGCTTCATCGACTTTATCTTTTGCTAAGACTTCACCTGATTCAGTGCCCGCTTCTTCCTTGTCACTGCTACAAGCACTTAGACTGACGCCCATCGTCAGAAACAATGTCGCCCACAATACAGTACCAATCGTTGTTTTCTTCATGCCATTTTTCATTCAAAGATCCTCAAAATAATAGCTATAAAAGCCTTGTAACGTCTATCTAGGCATATTTTTAAGCGTCTAGTTTCAATAGCTAAATCTTGAAATTTAAAGCAGCTTAAATATGAGCGACAGACTGAGTATAGGATACCATAGACTCCATATAAGCCGTTATTGCTAAACAGCTGTTTTGTCCACTATTTATTGATTATTTGTTAAAAGATTATTAAAAATATTAACACTCACGCCTTCAGTTAAATCTTATTATATTTGTACGGTGCAATTAATTTTTATTGTCTATTATTTGACCTCTATTTAAGCCCTTATCTTACATAAATACGCTAAAGCCTTTGACTTTACTGCAGTTTTTGATTAAAATAAGCGCCCTTGTGCTAGTGCGCAAGACTATCCTAGTTTGAGCTGATGCCGATAATCTTGAGATATTACGGCTAAATACTAATACACAGCCAAACTAATGCCCTTATATCTCATCCTAATCAAGGAGATTTCATGCCTGCAGTTAAGGTTAAAGAAAACGAACCAGTTGACATCGCTATCCGTCGTTTCAAACGTGCTTGTGAAAAAGCCGGCGTTCTATCAGACGTACGTAAGCGTGAATTTTATGAAAAACCAACGCAAGTACGCAAGCGCAAAAAAGCCGCTGCTGTAAAGCGTTATAAGAAAAAATTACAACGCGAAACTATTCGTACCACTCGTATGTACTAATCACCAATACGATTAGCTACCTACCAGCGCTACACTAACGCCACTGTTATCGATGAATAACAGTGGCGTTTTTTATGCTACAATTTTTGTTATTGCTGCTGATAAATGCTCAGCAGATTTTTATTTAACACTTACCAAAAACTATTTTACCCATACTTATAAGGAATAATAACAATGAGCCAACTTAAACAGACGTTATCTGACACCATCAAAACCTCTATGAAAGCGCGCGAGCTTGAACGCGTCAAAGTGTTGCGCAACGTCCAATCTGTGGTCAAGCAGATTGAGATTGATCGCCAAACCGAGCTTGATGATGCGCAAGTGTTAGAAGTGCTACAAAAGCAGCTCAAACAGCGTCATGAGTCCTTGTCTATCTTTACCGAAAACGGCCGCGATGATTTGGCCAGCAAAGAGCAGTTCGAGATTGATATCATCAATGAGTTTATGCCAAAACAAATGGATGATGCCGAGCTTGCCGCTTTGGTGAATGCTGAAATCAAAGAGCAAGGCGCCACCTCAATGCGCGATATGGGTAGCGTGATGGGCGTGTTAAAAAATAAAACCGCAGGCCGTGCTGATCCCGCATTAATCTCTAAATTGGTCAAAGACGCTTTGCAAGGTTAACGTAAAAAGTTATCATTAGCTTAAAATGAAATCGATACGTGAGTAGCGACGTGCGACTGATATAAATTTTCCTTGCTTGCTGCTATCACAGAGGCTACAAAAAATTCATCTCAGTCGCACTGAGTCGGTTTTAAAGTCAGACTGCTATATATGCTTAATTCTTATAAAAACCAAGCTAGCAAACAACCGCCTAAGGCTTAAAGTCTTTGGCGGTTTTTACTGCCTTGATTTCGGCATTGATGTTGGCAAGTAACGGTCGGGCACTGCTCGCTTGCGCGGTTTTTTGCATTTGCTCGGTCAATTGCTTGGCTTGCGTTAAGGAAGTCAGCGCACGCTCATAGCGTCCACTCCACAGCTGGTCGTGACTGCGATAACGCAGCGCATTGATGGTAGCGATTTTTGCCAGTTGCGGCGACTCGGTAGTTTTGGCGATTTTTTCATTGGCCAATTGCAAGCTTTGCCACGCATAGCGGTCGCTTGGCTGCTGCTCGGTCAGGGGCTTAAGCAGTGCTTGCGCCTTGGCTGGCTGATTGCTATTGGTCAGCGCTTCCGCTAAATAAAGACGCAAGTCACGGCGTTCAGGATATAAGCGCTGCTGACTCTCAAGCAGTTCAGCCGCTTGTTGCCATTTGTTTTGTTCCGTGAGAATTTGACTTTGGGTTATGGACAATAAGGGTTCCAATACTTGCCGTTGGGCTGCGGGTAGCGCTGACAGCTCGGTATATATCTCATTGGCCTCGCCAAAACGCTGCTGCTCGCCATACCAATACATCAACGCCAATTTTGCACCAACGCTATTTTTCGCGGCGGTCGTCAATGCGGTTTCAGAGACATGCTCGCCGGTGCTTTGCGTGCGCCAATAGAGCAAATCAAACAACGCTTGATGGCGCTGCTGCTTGGACAATGGCAGAGCATCATAACGCTGGGCGCGGCTTTGCGATTCGCTTAAACGCTCATTACTCAAAGGATGCGAGCGCACAAAACTGGGCAGGAATTGATTGGCGGTTTGGTTGAGCTGGCTTTTTTGATTCATGGTTGCAAAAAAGCGCGGCATGGCGCGTGGATCGTAACCCGCTTGGTTCATGATTTGCATGCCCACACGGTCGGCATCACGCTCATTACTACGGCTAAAAGCCATGCTGCTATTCATGGTAGCGGTTTGGCTGCCCATCATGACTGCCGCCGCCGCATCGCCATCGACCGCTGAGGCTGCAATCGCTGCCAGCATGCCGCCTATTTGCATCAGCAAGGCTTTTTTGCGCTCATCCGCGCCGCTCTCATAATGGTGCTGACTAATATGAGCGACCTCATGCGCGACGACGCTGGCAAGCTCATCCATGCTGCTTGCCGCCAGTATCGTTCCAGTATTGAGCCCAATTACCCCGCCGGGCGCTGCAAAAGCATTGATACTAGGGTTATCAATGATAACCAAACCTAGCGGCGCTTGCTGGCGAGCTTGCGCATTTAGCCGCCACGTCATCTCTTTTATGGTTTCATAAATCCAAGGGTCGTGCTCCATCTTCGCGCGACTATTGATGTTTCTTAATGACCACTCCCCAAGCAGTTTATTTTCATATTGCTCAGCAAAGCTTAGCCCCTGCCCGCGCAAATTGGGTAAATCTAATTCTTCAGCACTTGATGTCTGCCAGGAACCGTAAGTAAATGGCGCGACTTGCGTGCCAGCACTATTGGCAGTAGTTGCCAGTGCCAGCAAGGTAGCCGATATACCCACCTTTAGTACAAAAACGCCTGTTAGCGTTTTTAGCGTTCTTTTAAACAGCGATTTTTTAAGCAATGCTGGTCTATGAAAATAATACAAGTGCGTATCCTATCCGAGTAATCCTAACGTCTTTTTGACTATACGAGCTTGTTTAGTTAAGGTCAATTGCCGTCTGCATCTGGCTACCAATAACGCTGCCACGCGTCACGCTTGTGCAACATGCTTGTGTAAACTTAAGCGTTATAAAGCGAAGTATTAAATGTAAATTTTATCCTATCGCCCGGTTGTTATTAGATATACTGATTGACCAATGATTATGATAACTATATTCAACTGCAATTGAGTAGTGGCAATTTGCTATAATAGTAGGTCGTGGTAAGCGCTTGTTATCCATGGACTACAAGTGATACTTTCTCAAGCATTGATATTTTAAAGGTTTATTTTATGTCTACTGATAACCAATCTGTCATTGTACGAGACTCATATCCTATTTGTTTTGTCGAAACCGTATCTGACGCGCAGCAACAATCGATAACGCAGCTGCTCGATTTATTGCCAGCAGATACTCTTAACTTAGTAGAAAATCTTAACTCGACGGATAGCGCAGAGCAAAGACAGCCAATCATAATTAAAAATATGGTCGATGGGCGCGGTCTTGCCTGCCCTATGCCGCTATTAAAAACCAAAGTGGCGCTACGAGAAGTAGCGGTTGGTGAATCGTTATATGTCGTTGCCACGGACCCAAACTCACAAGCTGATATCAGCGCTTTTTGTCAGCAGAGCCAGCAAACAGGCACAGCAAATCCCTTATTATTGCTTATCAATCAAGCAACAGCGGCAAGTAGCGACAAAATGCTAGGAACAAAAACCAGTACTGCTGTTGATACAATATATCACTTCATCATTACCAAAACTGATAGCAACTAAGCGGCGCTATCCTTTACAATTATAACTATAAGATTTTTATCTGACTCATTGCTTATCTATTTAACCAAGGTCAAGAATATGGCTAATACTTCTAATAACGCTGCAAATACCCGTAAAAAAGACAGCGCAGCACCTGAAAAAAACAAAGCACGCGATGCGGCCTTGAAAGCCGCTGCGGCGCGTCCGCCTTACGATGCGAGCGCACTTGGCGATACACGTACCCGTGACTTAGTGCCTGCTATGCCAACACATTTATCGGCGCCTGGCGTAAACTTGGGCGCTTATATTAATACCGTGCATCAAATTCCGATTTTGACACCGACTCAAGAGCAAGAACTTGCTCACCGCTATTATGATGAGGGCGATGTTGAAGCGGCGCGTCTGCTGGTTATGTCGCATTTACGCTTTGTGATTCATATTGCCCGTAGCTACTCAGGCTATGGTCTGCCGCAAGCCGATTTAATCCAAGAAGGCAACTTGGGCTTGATGAAAGCGGTTAAACGCTTTGATCCTAATAAAGGCGTGCGTTTGGTATCCTTTGCCGTGCATTGGATTAAGGCTGAGATTCACGAATTCGTCATTCGTAACTGGCGTATTGTCAAAGTTGCTACTACTAAAGCGCACCGTAAATTATTCTTTAACTTACGCAGCCTGAAAAAGACCAACAACCAATTAACGCTCGAAGAAGCCGATGCCATTGCCAACGATTTAAATGTAACACGTAAACAAGTGCTAGAAATGGAGTCACGCTTGACCTCGTATGATGCGTCGTTTGAAGCGCAATCGAGCGATGATGACGATGGTCGCTACGCGCCGCAGCTGTTTTTAGAAGATGGTATCGACCCTGCAGAGATGGTTGAAGAGGATGACTGGGAAGAGAACAACTCATCGGCTCTACTAGCAGCGATGGATACGCTAGATGATCGTTCACGCGATATCGTTGAGCAGCGCTGGCTTTCTGAGCAAAAATCAACCTTACATGAACTAGCAGCGGTTTACTCTATCTCAGCAGAGCGCGTACGCCAAATCGAAAAAAACGCCATGGATAAAATCCGTGAAGCCATGACCATCGATAGCGTTATTTTGCCCGATGATATCCAATAAGCTTTAGTTTGTTAGTTAAAACTTACCTATGATAACAATCCTATTTATAACACGAGTTTTACCATGCTAAATTGGATAAGTATCGCCGCTATTAATATGGCTATCGCCGTCGCCTTGGGCGCGTTTGGCGCTCATGGGCTTAAAAATTCGGTCAGTATCCAGCAGCTTGAATGGTGGCAGACGGCAACTCTATATTGGTTTGTACACGGGCTTGGATTATTGCTCGTTGGTATTCTTATTCGCCTTAATTATACGACCCAAACCACAGCATGGCTGCTACAAATCGGCGCACTTATTTTTGCGGGCAGTTTATATGCCATGACGCTTGGGGCACCGCGCTGGCTTGGAGCGATTACCCCTATCGGCGGTATGCTGATGATTGCCGGTTGGCTATGGCTTGCTGTCTCGACATTTCGCTTAGGCCATACTGCTTAAGTTGAATAACAAAATGGGTCAATGGATGAGTAACAAAGGATTATTAGCTTTTAGGGAGCACATATTATGAGTAATATTAGTGTTAATGGTAAAAAATTGCAGACCACGCATCAAACCGTCCAAATGGTCGTCAATGAGCTTGGACTTAGTAAAGGCCGCTATGCGGTTGAAATCGATGGTGAACTTATTCCAAAAAGTGAGCTTGACAAAATGCGTATTGTTGAAGGTATGAATATAGAAGTGGTACAAGCAGTTGGTGGTGGTTAAGCGAATATTAGCCCGCTAATTTTTTCATGGATAAAAATTAAGCAATAAAAAAGACCTCTTACGTTGATACGTTGAGGTCTTTTTTATTTGTCGTGCTCTTAACAAATAAAGCAACTTTACGAGCTATCATTCCAATATGATTACTTAGTAAATACGCCAATTATAATAATTATCTTATAGGCTATATTTATCAAACAGTCATAATAATAAAGTCAGCTACTATGTAGATCGGTTGCTGTAGTGAATACTACTTAGAGCAGTGACGAACCCATTACATGACAGGTGCTGCATCATCAACTGTCAGCTCTTCGTAGCGTTCATCGCGCCCTGGACCTTGAGTTTTCTTACGATCCTGACGGGTTTTATATTTACGTACTTGTCTATCAAGCTTGTCTGCCATCTCATTAATGGCTTTATACATATCGTCTTCGCAGGCTTGGACGAACATTTCTTGACCTGCAACTCGCATAATCGCTTCGGCTTTATGGGTCTTTTTCCCACCTTCACTTGAGCCGCTATTATCTAGCGATAATTTTACCTGAATACTTTGAATCTGATCGAAATGACGTTCTACTTTTACAAGCTTTTCGCGAACGGCGTTGTCCATGGCTTCGGTAACACTGATATGGTGACCACTGATAGAAACATTCATATTATCGTCCTTTTATTATTGCTTATATTATTACGTACAATCAGCAGTGAGTTAGCTTTATAGCTTTGGTCATGCTGCCTTACCAATAATTCATCCAGTACCTTTCTTATCATAAAGTTTGGCTTGTCATTTTCTATTCGCTAACTGCTTTATTCTTCTACTCCTTTATTAAAATAAAAAATTAAAATACATTTTTATCATTTGTTAAATTAACTAAATCGGCCAAACCAATACTGGGTTTTCGTTGTTGGTATGACTCTAATTTGTCATGAAAACCAAAGAGTAGCAAGTCATCAAATTGTAAGTAAATGTAATAAAAAACGATGTTTCATAAATGTTTCTATATAATCAAAAAATTTTATTTTTTATTTACGTTTGAATTGGCTTAATTCTGGCGTTATGACATTTATAAGTCGTTGAATGACAACATTTAATATTTTTGTTTGCGCTGAGTGGATGATCCGATATTCATTGCTTCACGATATTTGGCTACCGTTCGTCTGGCGATATCGATGCCTTCTGCAAATAAAAAATCTTTTATGCGGCTATCAGATAATGGCTTTTTCGGGTCTTCATCTGCGATAAGCTGTTTAATCATGGCGCTGATGGCGGTTGAGGAGATGTCTCCGTCACTACTGCTGACGTGAGATGAGAAAAAATGCTTAAGGGAAAACAACCCTTGGGGCGTCAAAATGGTTTTGCTCGTAGTGAGGCGCGAAACGGTGGATTCGTGCAAATCAACTTCTTCGGCAATGGCTTTTAAAATCAAAGGCTGCATGGCAGTGGCGCCATGTTGCAAAAACTCTTGCTGGTAGCGCACGATACTGGTTGCTACTTTTAATAGGTTTTGATTGCGCTCTTCGATACTGCGAATAAACAGGCGCGCATCGGTGAGATTTTCGCGCAGATATTGATTGTCAGGACTGTCATCGCCACGTTTGACCAAATTGGCATATTCTTGATTGACCCGCAACTTAGGTAAAGTGTCAGGATTGAGGCGCACTTGCCAGCCGTCTATTTGCGCAGTCGTGTCGTTTCCATTTTTGTTATCAGTGGTGTTATTGCTATTGTGGCGGCGAATCGGCGTGACCAATACATCAGGAATATCGTAGCTTTCTGACGGCTGCATATAATCGGGCTGACTGCTTTGAAATAATAAGCCGGGTGATGGGTTTAACGTACGTAACAGGTTAAGCGCGGGGGTAATCTGTTCAGGCGCGAGGCCGGTGAGTTCAGTCAAGGCTTTGATATTATTGCTGACCAAATGCTCACTGGCTGAGAGAAGCGCTTGGGCTTCTTTAAGATATTTTGTATTCGTATCAAGCTTGGACAATTGCAGCGCTAGGCACTCATTGAGGTTGCGTGCGCCAACGCCAAGCGGGTCGCACGATTGGATCATGCGCAGTACCGCCATGACCTCATCGTACTCGACGCGCTCGTCCCATTGATAAAAGCTGGCGATGGTATCGAAGCTTTGTAACAACTCATCGATATCAAGGCGTATAAAACCCATCTCATCCATAGAATCCATGAGATATTCGGCGATAAGCGTATCTGTTTCGGAGAGGCGCTTAAAGTTCAGCTGCCAGCGTACATGGTCTTGAATGGTGGCGCTGGTACTGCCCTGATAACTATTAAAGTCCTCATTGTTGCCGTTAGCCGAATGAGCTGAAAGACTCCCTGAACCTATCGCGGCAGAGGCATAATTACCGCTGTCAAAACCGCTATAATCGTCGCCCTCCACGGCATAGTTATCGATTGCTTCATCATCAAAACTGGCTTGCTGTAATTTATCTAAGCTATCACTACTATTGTCAGAATAGTCGAAACCATCATCCAAAGAGTGGGTAGATTTAGCAAACGAATCAACGCTAGTATTTCGGTTCCAACTATCTAATGTTAACGGCTCGCCATTATGACTGTCGTAACTGTCGAAATTATCATAGTCATCTTCATCCTCTTCCACACGCTCTAGCAAAGGATTGCTATCAAGCTTCGCCTGTACCTCCTGCGCAAGCTCAAGACTAGAGAGCTGCAGCAATTTGATGGCTTGCTGCATTTGCGGGGTTAGCTTTTGCGAGGTATTTAGCGTGGTCGCCAATCCAAACGACATACTCATGGGTGACTGATTACCTTTCGATCGTGGTGAGATTCTATATGTTATGCTGGTTAAAGCCTGCGCTTATTAACGCTTATCATCACTAATAAGCGCTTTAGCCTATCAGGTCATGACGATAGCATTTTTTGCTACAATGTTGCTATGATAATTTATATTCTGTTCAGGTAAGCCATTTTTAGCTTTTGTTCACCTTATAAAACTGCAATAGCTTTGCAGGGATGCCGAGCTTTTAAATATAACAGAATAAAAATAACTAAGAGTAAAGCCCTATAAAGCTTAAAAATCGAGAATAATACTATGAATGAGATAAGAAATAACGGACAACTCACCGTTGCTGCTGTACAAATGAACAGTCAGCAAGACATCGAAGCCAATTTAGCCGATATAAGATCTGCTATTAGTGAGGCAAGCAAGCAAGGTGCGCAGTTAGTCGTTTTACCAGAAAACTGCTGTAGCATGGGTCGACAGTTTGCCACTGCCGAGCGTTTTGATGAACTATCCGACGCAATGGCCGAGTATGCACGTGCTTTTGGTATTTATCTATTAGCAGGCTCGCTGCCCTGCCCTTATCGCCCTGATGGCGTCATCGTGCCCGATGGAAGGCTACGTCAAGTCAGTCAGCTATTTGCGCCCGATGGTACGCGTGTGGCACGCTATGACAAAATCCATTTATTTACTGCAACCGTTGCCGATAAACAAGGCAGCTATAATGAAGCGGCGACTTTTGAGCCTGGCACGCAAACGGTTGTGGTTCCACTCGAAGCAAATGATGCCGTTTATCAGCTCGGTATGATGGTCTGTTTTGATTTACGCTTTCCAGCCTTAGCGCAGCGATTACGGCAGGCGGGCGCAGAGGTGTTAAGTGCGCCATCGGCGTTTACTTATTTAACGGGACAGGCACATTGGTCGCTATTGCTACGCGCGCGGGCATTAGACAGTCAGTGTATGGTGATTGGTGCCGCACAAGGTGGTGAGCATCTTTATAAGAATGGCGATAGTCGGCAAACATGGGGACATAGCACGATTACTGCTTATGACGGCACGATTATCAATAGCTATGAGGATAGTGACTTAAAAAACTCTGCTAATAAAAATTATGCCTTGGTATTAGCAAACTTAGATAAAGCAGGACAAGCGCAAGGACGGCAAAAGATGCCAATCTTTGACTGTCACCGTTTGGCATAAATGTAGGATTAAATGCTTAAGAAATAACCAGAACTTAAGTAACATCAACACCATTTTGCGTATGCGACGCACGCGGATGAGCGCGATCATAAACTTGGGTCAATTTAGCAAAATCAACATGAGTATAAATCTGCGTGGTACTAATGTCGCTATGACCGAGCATCTCTTGTACCGCGCGCAAATCGCCACTGCCAGATAGCATATGCGATGCAAAGCAGTGGCGCAATAAATGTGGATACATATTTTGCGCAATCCCAGCCCGCGTAGCCGCAACTTTGAGTCGCTGCTGCACCGCCCGTGTGGATAAGCGCGTACCTAATTTCTCACTGATAAACAAGGCGCTGTCCATCTGCTCGACCCACAGATTGCGATGCGGTAGATAACGTTTAATCGCCTCGGCGGCTTTGATACCTAAAGGTACTAAGCGCGTTTTATTGCCCTTACCCGTCACGCGCACGCGCAAATCAGCCAAGTCTATATCGGCCATATCGAGCGCCACCAACTCGCCAACACGCAGACCGCTACTATAAAGCAATTCAAACATTGCCTTATCACGCAACCACAAGCGCGCCTGCTCTGGCGTATCAGGGATTTCTTGGTCAAGCAATTGCGTCAATAAATCCACATCGGCGATAGACGGCAGCGGTCTAGGGCTGCGCTTAAGCTGATAGCCCGTAGTCGGGTTAATACGCGCTAAACCCTCTTCTATCAACCAGCCATAAAAATGACGGATAGCCGATAGCTCTTGCTGAACGCTCGCCAGTGCCAGCTTATCTTCATCTAGGCGTTGGCTGATATGCTGGGCTAACTGCCGCTTATCACAACGCGTCCATGTCAGACGTTTGCCGCGTAAAAACAGCGCCAATTGATTTAGACCTGCAAAATAAGCCACCAATGTGTGCTCGGAGTGATTGCGTACCGACAGCGTATTTAGCCAACGATGCACTGGCGCTAGCAGTTCACGTAGCGTACTATCTGCTTCGATGGTTGTTGCCAATTCTGCCGATAGCCATGTGTTTGATTTAGTGTTTGATTTAGTGTTTGATTTAGTGTTTGACTGAATATTCGAGCTAGGCGTTGTCGTCATTATCTATTAGCCTTCTGGAGTAGGCTTAATGCCTGCTTGCGCCATTAAGCCATCTGGGCTAAACACCCCTTCATAGACAAACGCCGTTGGCCCAGTCATCATCACAGAATAACCCGGCTGCCATTTGATAATCATGCTGCCGCCATAAAGCTGCGCGCGTATGTCTTCGCCTTCATCAAGCCAGCCTTCACGGATACCAACCGCCACCGCTGCACAAGCGCCCGTACCACAAGCTTGGGTTTCGCCAACGCCGCGCTCATAAACACGCAGACGGATATGACGCTGATTCATGACCTGCATGAAGCCGACATTGACGCGCTCTGGAAAGGCCGGATGTGATTCGATGGCTTTACCCAAGGTCTCAACATCAGCTTCTAGGACATTATCAACCCTGATGACCGCATGCGGATTGCCCATATTGGCGACATAAAGCTGCACCGGCGTACCATTAACGTTTAGATGATAGGCATTTTGGATTTTGGTCGTCGCTCTTGGGGTAAAGGGAATCTCACTTGGCTCAAATTTGGGCTTACCCATATCAACCTCGACCCAGCCATAACGGTCGGTCGTTAAGGAGATTATCCCGCTCGCCGTTTCAACGCGCAGGCGCTGCTTAAATGACAGTTTACGCGCTTGCACAAAACGGGCAAAACAGCGCGCGCCATTACCGCATTGCTCAACCTCTGTGCCATCGGTATTAAAAATGCGATAACTAAAATCAACATCGGGGCGCATCGGCGGCTCGACGACGAGCAATTGATCAAAGCCGATGCCTAAATGACGATCACCCAACAGCTGTACCAATTCCTTGGTCAACTCTAAGCGTTGGGTCACCAAATCGATGACCATAAAATCATTGCCCAGCCCATGCATTTTTGTAAATTCTATTAGCATATCCTTGTTATCCTATCCTATTTTTATGTATGCCTTATATTAGCACGCTGTCAGATACAATCATAATTATCACCGCTATCAAACGCTAAGTTAAAGCTCTATCACCGAACAAATATTTCTTATCCAAACCTTCATTAAAGCAGGCAATAAAAAACCCATTGTCGTTATCACAATGGGTCATTTTTAACTAAAAAAACTCGTAAGCACTAAACTGGCTAAAAAACTATTTATCCTGCCACAACACTTCATCAGCATATAAAGATTCAAGCGTTTCGCGTTTGCGAATCAGTTGATGCTTATCATCGGCTACCATCACTTCGCTAGCACGACCGCGCGAATTATAATTGCTACTCATGGTAAAGCCGTACGCACCAGCGCCAGTGATAGCTAAAATATCACCTGTTGCTAATGACAATAAGCGGTCTTTTGCTAAAAAGTCACCAGTTTCACAAATCGCCCCAACGATATCCCACGGCTGTGTACCATCGGTATCTAAACCGTCTTTGGGCAATGTCGCAGGAATCACTGCCATTCCTGCTTGGTATAAAGCAGGACGTATCAAATCATTCATTGCCGCATCGACAATAGCAAAGTTCTTGTGCTCGGTTGGTTTTAACACATCAACCTTGGTTAATAATACACCGGCATTGGCCACGATACTGCGACCTGGCTCGAAGAATACCGTTAAACCAAGCTCACCCAGTTTAGGCAGTAATGCTTGCGCAAACGTCTCGATAGACACTGGCGTCTCATCAATATAACGTACGCCAAGGCCGCCGCCCAAGTCGATATGACGCAGCTCAATGCCTTTATCACGCAGACTATGTATCAGCTCAATCACTTTATCGAGTGCCGCGACAAATGGCGCAACTTCCGTCAATTGCGAACCAATATGGCAATCGATACCGACGATATCGATATGCGATAATTGCGCCGCTTGCTCATAGACAGCAACGGCATTTTCATGGTCAATACCAAACTTATTGTCTTTTAACCCTGTTGAAATATACGGATGGGTCTTAGCATCGACATTGGGATTGACCCGCAATGAAATCGGCGCGGTTTTATCAAGCGCTTTTGCCACTTCATTAATCAGCGCCAATTCACTAATTGACTCAACGTTAAAGCAGCCAATACCTTGGTTAAGGGCATATTCGATTTCGCTATAGGTTTTGCCAACGCCTGAAAATACCACGCGCTCAGCTTTCCCGCCCGCTGCCAACACCCGCATCAACTCACCGCGTGAGACGATATCAAATCCTGCTCCTGCTTGCGCCAAGATGCCAAGTACAGCAAGGTTAGAGTTTGCTTTAACCGCATAGCAAATCTGATGCTTTAGGCTGGCAAAACTCGTCGTATAAGCCTGATAAACGTCTAAAACCGCTTGTTTTGAATAGACATAACACGGCGTACCATAGTGCTTGGCCACCTCATCAATACTTACCTGCTCCATATATAACGCGCCATCGCGATAATCGAGCGCAGGCAAATGGTCGGTTAAGGCTTCAGGATGCACATACAATCCTTGCTCAGTTTTGGTCGTGACTGACTGACTCATAAAGTTGTCTCTAATATAATCAATGTATTAAGGGATTAACGGATTAACGGATTAACGGATTAACGGATTAATGGGTTTAGCAGCTTGAATAGGCTAAGAATCGTTTGAATATTTGGCTTTTAATAAACCAATACTAATAGACAAGCATTAATAATCGTTAGGATCCGTACTCGGCGCCGGCAACTGAAAACCTTCGGCGTTTTGCGCGTTATTTGCATTGTCATTGAGCTTAGCAAAGGCGGCATCTTGCGGATGACTGGTGCTCTCAAGCACAGCCGTATTGTCTTTTACCGTTTGGCTACTCGATTCTGCTAAATACAAATCGCCTTTTTGTCCGCAACCTGCCAACGCAGTTGCCCCGATTACCAGCGTCGCTATGGTTACCTGATAAACAGCAGGTTTGACGTCAACGCTTAAATTAGCGCTGTTAAAATTTGAGGTACGGCGTATAGTAAACATAGAATGGCTAACCTTTCATCTTGCAATGGTTTGCAGGCGATAACAATCACTATCAGCGAAAATAAGGCTGCAGTAGAAAAATAGGACAATTTTTTAATCATAGCATTATTCGATAAAGTTGTGCGCCCCCTGCTGCTGATTGGCGCATAAATTTATAAGAATTAACGACTAACGCTAGGCAAAATGGGATTTTATAAACGCTATCAATAGCTACAGACAGAGAACCACAGACAAACTTACTTACAATTTTATAAAAACAGCTTTTATCCTATTATCTCTGGCAGCGGTTGATGGTATTCGGTGTACACTTGTATAAAACGGCATAATTAAAGCCTTATAGTTATCGTGGTATAAACCTCAAAATATGGTACATTATAGTGAACCCTTGCAGCAGCAATGATAAAAATCAGCGATAGGATTGTTGCGTATGGCAGCTGTTTGGCTTACGGCGACAAGAATATGGCTGGTTTTTTTATGTAATCGGTGACTATCGATGTCGAATCACCACCCAAAAAATAACTTCTAAGGATAGAGTATGAGCGCTGGCGTAACCACCAATTTTAATGATAAAGACTCTGAAACATCGAATCTAACCAACCCCACTTTAGTCCTTAATTGCGGCTCCTCTTCAATCAAATACGCACTCATCAGCGAAGACAATGCTACGCGTATCACAGGTCTGGCAGAAAACTTAGGCCTCGACACTGCGCGCATCAAACACACAACGCTAAATGGTGAAAAGCTAGAAATCGCCATCGCTGGCGGTCGTCATGAACTGGCCTTGAAAAAAATCCTTGAGTTACTTGAGCAATATCACTTTATTGCTGTCGGCCACCGCGTGGTGCATGGCGGCCGCGAGTATTCAGAAGCGGTGCGTGTCGATCAGCATGTGTTAGAAGAAGTCAAACGCTTAAAAGTATTAGCACCGCTCCATAACCCTGCCAATGCGCTCGGTATCGAAGCAGTACAAGCAATTTATCCCGAGATTCCGCAAGTGGTGGTATTTGATACCGCCTTCCACCAAACCATGCCGCCAGTTGCCTTTCGCTATCCGCTACCAAAAGTCCTTTATGATGAATATAAAATCCGTCGTTACGGCTTTCATGGTACCTCGCACGCTTATGTATCAGAACGCGCCAGCGAAATCACCAGTGCTAAAGCGCCACATGGTTGGTTGACCGCGCACCTAGGTAATGGCTGCTCGGCGACGGCTGTCTATAATGGTGAAAGTCTCGATACCAGTATGGGTTTGACGCCGCTTGAAGGGCTGATGATGGGCACGCGCAGCGGCGATGTTGACCCAAGCTTGCATATTCATCTCAAGCGCCAGCTAGGCATGAGCTTAGAAGAAACCGACAAGATGCTCAATAACGAAAGTGGGCTGCTGGGTATTTCAGGCTTATCCAATGATTTACGTACTATCGAGCAAGCAGCAAATGAAGGTCATCAAGATGCTAAGCTTGCGATTGAGATGTTCTGCTACCGCGTCGCTAAGTACCTTGCCAGCTTAAGCTGTGCGCTACCTGACTTTACCGGCATTGTCTTTACCGGCGGGATTGGGGAAAACTCAGTGACCACACGGACGCGTATTTTAGAGATGATGCCGCATTTTGGTATCAAGGTAGATAGCACTAAAAACGCCAGCTTGGTCGGTGGCAAAGAAGGCAGTTTCCATGCCGACGATAGCAGCATTGAGCTGTGGGTGGTACCAACCGATGAAGAATGCCGCATTGCCCAAGAAACGCGCGAAGCCTTAGGTTTATAAGCATCAGATTGCTAAACAAACCATTACTTGTGCCATAAGAAAACAGGGAGCGTTTGTATGGCACAAGGATAAAACGCGCTTAAAAAATAAAATAAATAGTAGGATACATTATGCAAACTTTTTTACTTGTGCCCATCAGTCGCGGTATCGGTGTGACGTCAGCGGCGTTAGGCTTGATTCGCGCCTTTGACTATAACGGTATCAAAGCTGGCTTTATGAAGCCGTTTTTACAAGACGATACCTTAGATAAGCAAAACAGTTTAGACAGCTCAAGCGCGCTGGCAATGCACGCTTTTGGTCTTAATCCACCCAAATCTATCAGCCGTCAGCGCCTTGAGCGTATGCTTGGCGACGACAATCTTGATGATTTGATGGAAGAAGTCGTCGTCAATTATCATACCTTAGGCGACGACTACGATGTGGTGATTTGTGAAGGCTTAGTATCGACGACTGAGACCTCTTATGCGTCGCAAATCAACCGCGCCATTGCCCATGCCTTAGATGCTAAAATCATTTTTGTCAGCACCGCCGATACCAGTAAACCTGCCTATCTGGCTGACAAGCTTGACGTCCACGCTCGTGAATTTGGCGGTATGGGCTCTGATCGTACTTTGGGCTGTATCTTGATGCGAGTGAATATACCAAACACCCTCGAAAATCAGCCCGTTGCCCCTGGCGAGGCGATTGTTAGCTTAGATGAAGGTTTCATTCAAGAAGTGCAACGTCTGTCACCCTACTTTGATACCGAGCAATTTCGCCTGATAGGTGTGGTGCCTTTTAGCGATTCTTTATCCGTACCCCGTACATGGGATATCGCCGCTGAGCTCGACGCCACTTGGTTAAACGTCGGTGAGGCAAAATCGCGCCGTATCAACCGCATCAGTTTGACCGCGCGCTCGGTCGCTCGCGTTGATGAAGTCTTTAAACGTGGTACGCTTATCGTTGTGCCGGGTGACCGCGACGACTTACTGTTGGCCGCAGGGCTTGCTTGTATCAACGGCATCCCTTTAGCAGGACTGGTATTAACGGGCGGTGTGGTACCAAGCGCAACCGTCGCTGAGCTTTGGCAATCGGCGCTCAAAACCGGCATCCCTATCATGAGTGTCGAAAGTGACAGTTATGAGACCGTACAAAGCCTGATGTATATGAGCTCTGAGATTCCAAGCGATGATACCGAGCGCGCTGAAGAAGTGGCGCGTTATGTTGCCGCGCATTTAGACCTCAACTGGATTAAAGAGTACTTTAGCCAAGAGTATGAGATGCGCCTGTCTCCTTCGGCATTTCGTCATCAAGTGGTCAAAAAAGCGCAAAACGCCAAAAAACGTATCGTGCTCCCAGAAGGCTCAGAGCCACGTACGGTCGAAGCGGCGTGCATTTGCCAAAGTCGCGGTATCGCCAACTGCGTGTTGATTGCCAAGCGTAGTGAGGTCGAGCAAGTAGCGAAAAATCGCGATTTGGTGTTGCCTGAGGGCCTTGAGATTATCGACCCCGATAGCCTCGATATGGATAAATATATCAATGCCGTGGTCGAGCGCCGTAAAGGTAAAACCAACGCCGAAGTCGCTGCTGAATACCTCAGAGACACGGTTTATTTAGGTACGACCATGCTCGCAATGGACGAGGTTGACGGTTTGGTTTCTGGGGCAATACATACTACAGCGAATACCGTGCGCCCTGCGTTTCAACTGATTAAAACCGCGCCGCAGTATTCGCTGGTATCGTCAGTGTTCTTTATGCTGCTACCTGAGCAAGTGGTGCTCTATGGTGACTGTGCCATTAATCCTGACCCGAACGCCGAAGAGCTCGCTGAAATCGCCATTCAATCGGCGCAGTCTGCCGCCGCCTTTGGTATCAATCCAAAAGTGGCGATGATTAGCTACTCAACGGGTTCATCTGGTACGGGCGCTGATGTCGAAAAAGTCATTCGTGCAACCGAAATCGTCCGTCAGCGTGCGCCGCACCTCGCCGTCGATGGCCCATTGCAATATGATGCCGCTTCGGTCATGAGCGTCGGTAAACAAAAAGCCCCTGACTCACCGGTTGCCGGACAAGCAAACGTCTTTATCTTCCCTGACCTAAATACCGGTAACACCACCTATAAAGCGGTACAACGTAGCGCCAATGTGGTCAGTGTCGGACCGATGTTGCAAGGCTTGAATAAGCCCGTTAATGACTTATCGCGTGGTGCGTTGGTCGATGATATTATTTATACCATTGCCCTGACCGCCATTCAAGCACATAGCGACGAGATTTAATAGCGGTACCGTTTATAATTTACAGTCATCTTTAATCGCTATACATTTAACCGACTATCATCATGATGGTCGGTTTTTTATGGACTATTTTTGTTAAATCTTTAGGGCTTTAAAACATACGACCCTACTGAGCGCTCTCCAATAATGCTATAGTTCACTTAACGACACTGTCCATTCATAGCGCTTTTTGCTCATTTATTTATGCCTTATTCTAAAGACTATCACCTAACAAAAAACGCCAAACCCGCCATTCGTGCCTATTTGGGCGGCTCATTTGATCCTGTGCATAATGGTCATCTGCAAATGGCGCTGTACGTTTATCAAAGTTTATTACCAATAGCTGAGCAACAACAGCACGAGCTACAGGTGTCATTATTGCCCAATGCGCGGTCGCCTTTTAAAGCAGACAGCACTGACCCTAAGCACCGTCTGGCCATGCTAAAGCTGGCTATAAAAAATACCCCGCTACAAATCAATGAGCTTGAGCTGTGGCAAACGCCGCCGGTCTATACCATTGATAGTGTAAAAACCTTACGCGCGCGCTACCCGCACGATGACCTGATATTTATCATGGGCATGGACAGCGCGCAGAGTTTGGATAAATGGAAAGACGGTTTGACGCTGACCGATCATGTCAATTTATGGGTATTTAATCGGCTTAGCATTGCTGAAAATGACCCTATTATTAAAAATGACCCTATTATTAATAATAATGATGAAAATACTATTGCACAAGAAAAGCTTATTAATCAAGACTTAGTAACGTCAAACCTTACTGCACTGCAATCTCAGCTTCCCATAGCATTGCAACACTTCATCACTGACTCGGCTACTGACCTTGTCGCGCCAGCTTTGCAGCATTTAACAGCCAGCAGTAACTTGAAAAACGCCGCTCAAGGACGCATTTATATAGACCCGCGCCCTGTGGCAGCGATATCAAGCACCCAAGTACGTCAACAGCTGCGCAAGCAAGGTTCGCAAAACGCAACTTTACAGCCAATAAATGCTATCATTAACCCGACTGTACCCAATTCGTTCGCTAAATGGCTAAATCCTGCCGTTTATCAATATATTATCGACCATCAGCTATATTCTGCTGCTCAATTCCGTTAAAATCGCCTTATACGTTTAACTTTACCTATTTTATTCATGTTGCCGCAAAAACACCTGCCTATTTACCTATTTTTCAAGGGCTCGTGAGCAAGCAATGTGATGATTTACTATTTTATTTTTAATATTTATGATTGAAGAGAAGACCATTTATGACCAATACCATGACTGAAGAACGCTTAAAAGAATGCTTAGCGGTAGTCGAAAACACGCTTGACGATATGAAAGCAAAAAATATCACTGTTTTAAACGTAGAAAATCTAACGGACGTGATGGAGCGCATCGTCATCGCTGACGGTACTTCAAAACGTCACGTCCGTGCGATGGCAGACAGCGTCGGCGCTGAAGTTAAGCAAGCGGGTTTTATGCCACTTGGCCGTGAAGGCGGTACCGATTCTGACTGGACGCTGATTGATTTGGGCTCTGTTGTCGTGCATATGATGACGCCAGCTGCGCGTGAGTTCTATGACTTAGAAGGCCTATGGTCGTCACCTGATCAATTGGCGGAGCTGGTCGCTGTACCGCGTGAGAAGAAAACTGCAGGTCGCCGTAATAAAAATAAATAATCTTGTTTGTTAACAGCACTGTTTAAAAAAAGACCAGAGTCAACTCTGGTCTTTTTTTGTTTAAAATTTGGTACAGATAAAGGTTAAATCGCTAAAGCCATATAATCACATGCCCGATTAGGCTAAGATAATAGCCATCTTTAACACCTCTAATGAGTTAACCACTCGCCTAATAAATCCCTATCGATTAGGATAATCCATGAGCATAGAGCAAATAGCATCTTCTAGCCAAAAAAATAGTGCTGATTTCAATCAACCTTTACCGCTACATATTGCCAATTTAACTTGCGTCCGCGCTGGCAAAGCCATGCCATTTGCCCGTGAGCAGATGAGCGCCATTGATAAGGCACCCATCAAAGAAGCGGTTGCGGTCAACTTTATGGGATTAACTACCGATGAACAAGCCGACCGGCGTCATCATGGCGGCCCCTTAAAAGCGGTGCATCAATTAGCAACGGCAACTTACGATAAGATTAACGCTGAGTTTGGCTTAAAGGTACGCGTTGGCACACTGGGTGAAAACTTAACGACTGAGGCGGTCAATGGCCTGCCTGCAATGGATGAGTCGACGGTGTGTATCGGTGATGTTTTTCAGTATGGTCAAGATGAAATCATTAATGGGAATGGTGGCGATAGTGTTCAATTACGCATCGTGCAACCGCGCCGTCCCTGCTACAAAATCAATGACCAAATCGGACAGTTTAGTAAAGTGCCTAATATCGCCTCTTGGGTGACTAAGCAAGGTATCGCTGGCTGGTATTTTGAAGTCGTACGTGACGGTATGATTCACGCTGATTTGCCAGTTTATCTCATCGAACGCCCCTATCCGTTTGCGACCCTAGAAAAGCTATGGCAATTGGCCAATTCAAAAGAGAAATTTGACGCTGAGGTTATCGAGCCGTGGCTGGCGATTGAATGTTTGGAAGACAGTTGGAAAACGGTTTTGGCGAAGAAGATTAGGAAGGGCTTATACTGATAAATCAGACGTTAGCTTTCTAGCATAGTATCTTAGCAAAATCAATCTAGCATTTTATGTTTGTCTTTTATAAACTACTATAAAGATTCATTATGTTGTACTCCATATACAAAAAAACACAACATGTTGTATTCATGACGTCAATAATAAATATGCAACTATAAAGTAGTTGCAACTAACATGCCCTATTAGGTACTATATGTCTAAGTCAGAAAAACTAGTTAAAAGATTCAAAACTGTTCCTTCTGACTTTACATGGAATGAGTTTGTCAAAATAATGTCCTTACATGGCTATTTAGTATCCAACGCTAAAGGTGGCTCTGGAAGAAAGTTTATAAATAAAAGTACAAGTCTATCTATGCTTTTTCATGAACCTCATCCTGAGAAAGTGATGAAGAGATGTTATATACGTGAAGTTATTCAACATTTTAACGACAATAAGGTCTGGCTAGAAGATGAGTAATAAACAACATTTTTCTTATAAAGGCTATACTGGCTCTATAGATCTCAGTACGGAAGATATGTGTCTGTTTGGTAAGGTTCAAATGATTCAAGACCTTATTATGTATGATGGTGAGACATTAGAAGAATTAAAACTCTCATTTGAATCAGCAGTTGATGAATATCTGGAGATGTGTATAGAAGAAGGTAAGTCTCCTGATAGACCTTGTAGTGGTACTTTTAATGTTCGTATGTCCGAAGCCATGCATCGTAAAAGTATTCATGAATCTAATATACTAGGTATTACTTTAAACAGCTTCATCTCTAAATGTATAACAGAATATTTTGATGAGAAAACGCTTAAAGATAGTTTCGTTTTTGTCGATAAAGAAGCGTTTATTAAACAATTTACTCATCCCAAAAATTATTCTACAGTAGGCTCTGAGATTGATTTTGATTTTGATTATGAATACTCAATTGAGCCTAAAACATTTACTGTTTCCCAAGCTGTACAGTAATAGAGGTAAAATTTATGACTAAAGATAAAAATATTGAAGCTGTATATACAATGACTAAGTTAACAGAACTTATCTTAAAAAATGAAGAAATCACAGAGGGTCACTATTTAGCAGTAATTATTCCAGATATAACAGGTGGACAAATAAAATCTAGTACTGAAGATAAATCTACTCAAGGATTAATAATTGAATTTAATGCTATAAACCTAATAAAAGTAAATGAAAATACTGAAAATGCTGTTGATGCTAGCTGTTTAACAGATTAGGATATCTTTAATGAACAAGAAATTCAAAATTCTTATTTTATAAAAGAGGGGTGAACTTTTTAGTTCACCTTTTTTGTATTTAACTTTTTTATAATCTAGAGAATCTCATGACAAAAAATATTATATCGACAGTATTAGCCTGTGGATTAGTACTTTCTTTAATTGGCTGCGTAACCACTCATAACGCCCAAATAGCGACCAGCGAGCCTTTCGTCATCGATAGCGAAACCTATCAAGCTACGGGCAAAAGCGAGCGTATCAAAACCATTATTTTGCATTATACGGTGAGTAATAATGCCCGCGCTATTAGGCTTTTGACTACTGGTGACGTCAGCGCTCACTATCTGATTTTGGATAATAACGATAATAAAATTTATAACTTAGTGCCCGAGGGCGAACGCGCGTGGCATGCTGGCACGGGCGGTTTTGCTGGTAGAACGATACTCAACGATACCTCTATCGGCATCGAGATTGTCAACCCAGGCATCAAACCTGAATATCGAGACGCCTTAAAAAGCGGTGCGCTCGACTATCATCCTTATGAGCACTATGTCGAATTTAATGAGGTTCAGATTCGAAAAGTAGCGCAGCTGGTACAAGACTTGGCGAAAATATATAATATCTCAGCAAAGAATATCATCGGTCATGCGGATATGGCACCGTCGCGTAAAATCGATCCTGGTGCTAAATTCCCTTGGGAGCGACTGCATAAGGAGTACGGCATTGGGGCTTGGTATGATGAGTTTGATAAGCAATTCTTTATGAATCAAGACGCGTTTGCCGCGGCAACGATACCTGATATTAAGCAAGCGTTTCGCGATTATGGTTATCAAATCAATGACACAGACACGTGGGATAAAGCCAGTCGCGATGTCGTGTATGCCTTTCAATTGCATTTCCGTCCGCAGCAGCCAACGGGCGAGCTGGATTTAGAAACGTATGCGATACTACGTGCACTCAATAAGAAGTATGCTGGTCGTGATGACTTTTATTAATGGATAAAAAAATAGTAGGAGACATAAGCCATGAGCAACTCACAATACAACGAGAAAAATGAGCAAGACGAGCTACAGAAATATCTGGAAGAAAAAGCAAGGCAGGAGCAAGAACAGGAAATAAAAAAAAAACAAGAACATGAGCAGCTGTCGGCTTATGAGGCTTGTGTGTTAAGAGAAAGCGCAAAGATTCATGAGTTGATTGCTGAGGCGCAGAAAGGGAAAGCTGATTAGGAAAAAATATGGATAAAGAAATCATCTTTTATGATCTTCGTATGCTAGCGAAAGCAGAAAATGGAGCTTACACTTTAAGTATTTCTGTTGAAAGTGGTTTCGCAGAATATAACGTGATCATAGATATAAATGCTCAAGACTTCAAAATAATCGAGAACGATAAATATAGAGTGGCATTGCTTCAAGCTGCGCTACATAGACCCTTTCAACTTCAAGAAACTACATTAGACAAGAGTGAACAACGATATTACTTAGATAAGATACTTCATGCGAATGAATCTGAGGTCAATACTTTTCTTACAAAGCTAGACCATGGACAAGCTAACGGTGCAATATCTAACATGGTGCGTAAATCAAGTGACAGAGATATAGAAAATCTTCGTAATGGCGACTGGTTTTATTGAAAAGCTCGTAGTGTGCACCTAGCGCACCGATTAAAATTAAAGTTCAGACTAATTTATCATAAAATGGTCATTCAGAGGCGCGTTTTAGCCCCGACTGCAGCGGTATCCTGCTGGTTTGGGCGAGTTGCGATGGCTAGAGTTTGAGGTGGTGCCGAGGCAACAGCAACATCTCAACTCGTGTCACCGCCTCGCCCATACTGGCAGATACAAGCGGAAGGCGGGATTAGCTCCCACATAAAACCAAATTCCAAACACAAAAAAGGTGAGCCTAAGCCCACCTTTTTTTATGTTTAAAATTAACTCAAACTATCTTAACGCAACCAAGCACGGGCGTTACGGAACATACGCATCCACGCGCCGTCCTCATCCCATGCTTCTGGTTTCCAGCTGTGATTGTAGGCACGTAGCGTACGCTCAGGGTGCGGCATCATGATGGTGACGCGACCGTCAGTGCTACACAGACCTGTGACACCGCCGAGCGAACCGTTTGGATTGAGCGGATAGGTCTCGGTTGGATGACCTTGGCTATCGACGAAGCGCATGGCAAGCTGACCGTGTTTTGCCATACCGTCGATCTCGGTAGTGTTCAGCGTGGCATAGCCTTCACCGTGGGCAACAGCGATTGGTAAAATACTGTCTTGCATACCTTTGAACAGGATAGACTTAGTACGCTCGACTTTGACGTTGACCGTACGCGCTTCAAATCGCGCCGACTTATTGGCAATAAATCTTGGAAAGTTTTCAGCACCTGGGATTAAATCTTTTAGCTGCGCCATCATCTGACAACCGTTACAGACACCGAGTGAGAAGGTATCCGGACGGGCAAAGAAGCGTACAAACTGCATGCGCAACTCGTCATGGAACAAGATAGAATTTGCCCAGCCCGAGCCTGCGCCGAGTACGTCACCATAGCTAAAGCCACCACAAGCGACTAAACCGTCGAAGTCGCGTAGATTGATACGACCTTCAAGCAAGTCACTCATATGCACGTCGACCGCTTCAAAACCTGCTTGGGTAAAGCCTGCCGCCATTTCTGTCTGACCGTTGACGCCTTGCTCACGCAGGATAGCGACTCTTGGCTTGTTTTCACGGCTAGCTAAATATGGCTCTTCCACTTTTTGATTGAGGTCAAAGTTTGGTGCAGCGATTAGACCTTGATGGCTGGCATCGCTAATCAAGTCATACTCTTGCTGGACGCACGCTGGGTTGTCGCGGCGGCGGGCAATTTGATAGCTGACCTGAGTCCACTCTTGTTGCAGCTCAGAACGGCTAAAGCGTAAAGTATCATCGCCCATATGTAGCGGCGTTTGAATGATAAGGCTGTCTTCCTCACAGCTTTGACCGACGAGGCTTAGCATATCGCTGACGTTAAATTCTTCTGCCAATTGCATAAGAGCAGCGACGTTTTCCGGTAATACTTGAATGACCGCGCCCAGCTCCTCACTGAATAATTGACCGAGTAGGTTTTTATCGTCCAATGACAGCTTGATACCTTGACGACTGGTAAACTGCATCTCAGCAATCGTCGCCAGCAAACCGCCATCGCCGATATCGTGATAAGCGCTAATGACGCCTTGGGCATTACCCGCTTGGACGAAGTTAAAGAAATCGATTAAATCGCTTGGCTTTTCAAGGTCAGGACATTCATTGCCCAATTGGCTTGCCGTTTGCGCAAGGATTGAACCGCCAAGGCGCAGTTTACCTTTTGACAAATCAATACGGTAGAAGGCGCTATCACCATTAATGAGTTCAGGCGTTAGCGTTTTTGCCACATCAATAACAGGCGCAAAAGCAGTAATCACAAGACTCATTGGCGAAACGACTGATTTATCCATGCTGCCGTCATTGTTGCTATCCGTCCAATTAGCACGCATGGATAGCGAATCTTTTCCGACTGGAATAGCAATACCCAATGCTGGGCATAGCTCTTCGCCGATCGCATACACAGCGTCAAACAATGCAGCGTCCTCATTGTCATCGCCGCAGGCTGCCATCCAGTTCGCTGACATGGTGATATCAGATAACTGGTTAATACGCGCACCAGCAATATTGGTAATCGCTTCACCGACGGCTAAACGTGCAGAGGCTTTTGGATTAATCAGCGCAACAGGCGTTCGTTCACCAACGCTCATTGCCTCACCGCTCATTGGCTGACCATCTAGCGCTAATAAACCAGACGCGGTAACGGCGCAATCGGCAACGGGCACTTGATAGCGACCGACGTACTGATCGCGAACAACCATACCAGTGATTGAGCGGTCACCGATGCTAATCAAGAAAGACTTGCTCGCAACGGTTGGATGACGCAATACATCTTTGATAGATTCAGCTAAATTAAAGTTATTAAGCTCAAGCGGTGGCAATTCATTGTCTTGACGGCTAAAGCTACGCTGCATCTGCGGCGTTCCACCGAGCAGTACTTGCATCGGCATATCGACTGGCTGCTCATCGAGCATCTCATCATCAACGATAAGCTGACGAACTTCCGTCGCTACGCCTAAGATAGCATACGGACAGCGCTCACGGGCACAGATGGCATCAAACTGATCTTTACTCTCTGGGCGAATCGCTAACACATAACGCTCTTGCGCTTCGTTCGACCAGATAGCCATCGGTGACATTCCCGCTTCCAGCGACGGGATTTTACGCAGGTTTAAATGGGCGCCCATATCATGGTCATCGACCAGCTCAGGCATAGCGTTTGACAGACCGCCTGCGCCGACGTCATGAATAGAGACGATGGGGTTACCGTCTTTACTAGCATTGCTGGTATTACTGGCATCAGCGTCATTTCCCGACGCTTCATTCCCAGCGAGCGCCCAGCAGCGATCGATGACTTCTTGACAGCGACGCTCCATCTCAGCGTTATCGCGCTGCACAGAAGCAAAGTCCAAGCCTTCATCTAGCTCGCCGCTATCGACAGACGATGCTGCGCCGCCGCCCAAACCGATTTGCATCGCAGGGCCGCCAAGAACGATAAGCAGGTCACCTTGTTGAATGGCATTTTTTTCTATTAGGTTACGTTTGATGTTACCGTAACCACCTGCCAGCATGATGGGCTTATGATAGCCGCGCATTTGGCTGCCATCTTTTGCTGCTGAAGTGTCTAATTGGAAACTACGGAAATACCCGCATAAGTTTGGACGACCAAACTCGTTCGAGAAATTGGCTGAGCCGAGTGGCGCTTCGGTCATAATCTCAAGGCTGGTGGCCATACGATCAGGCGTACCATAGTCTTGCGTACTTACTTGACCCGATTGTTCCCATTTTTCCGCAAGCTCTGGAATATGCAAGTGTGATACATGAAAACCAGTCAAACCTGCTTTTGGCTTACCGCCACGTCCCGTTGCACCTTCATCACGAATCTCACCGCCCGCGCCCGTCGCTGCACCGGCATAAGGGGCAATCGCCGTTGGATGGTTATGGGTTTCAACTTTCATTAAGATATCGATTTCTTCTTTATGAAAGCCATAAGGATGGGCAGAATTTGCATCCGTGGCATCTGTCGGCACTGGGTAGTAACGCAGCCCCTTAGCACCAGCCATCACCGCGGCGTTGTCTTTATAAGCCGACAAAATACCTTGTGGATTGGCTTTATAAGTATTCTTAATCATCTGAAATAGGGATTTTGGCTGTACTGCACCATCGACTGTCCACTGGGCATTAAAGATTTTATGACGGCAATGCTCTGAGTTGGCCTGTGCAAACATCATCAGCTCAACGTCAGTTGGATTACGCTTTAGCTCATTGACGTAGGCATTCATTAGATAGTCGATATCTTCGCTCGACAAGGCAAAACCAAATTCTTTATTGGCGGCTTCTAGCGCTGATTGACCTTGGCCGATGACGTCGATGCGATTAAGCGATGCTGGCTGTTCATCATCAAACAGCTTATTTACGTCATTTAAATCATAAACTAGGCTTTGGGTCATACGGTCAAACAATAATTGCTCAGCGGCTTTAGATAACTTGTTATTGGTCGCGCTCAATTCACCGTCTGCTTTTGCGTCAATCGTTAGGGTATAAACGATAACGCGCTCGACGCGTTTAATCTCAATTTCACAGTTATTAAAAATATCGGTCGCTTTACTGGCCCACGGCGAAATCGTCCCAAAACGCGGACCGACGATCACTTGTACTTGATTGGCCTCTGGAGCGGCAAGTTGAATATCGGCATGCACCCCAAACAAATCCAGCGCTTTTTTCTGCTCATCACCTACGAGGTCGCGCGATAGCACATAAACCTGCTGAGTATGAATCTGGCTGACATTTAGCTCGGTTTTTTGCTGAAACTGACTGATGAGTTGCTGCGTCTGAAAATCGGTAAGAAACGGTTGTCCGGCGATGGTCATCATAAAGGCATAATCCGTAAGATCAAGGCATCTCTGCCATGCAAAGTAAATGGTCTGCGTATTATAACAAGAAGCCCTGTAATAAGCAGGTCAAAACCGAGATAAAAAGCTTTTCAAAACAGAAATATTGCTCAGCTGGCGTCACAATTTTTACCTAATTCTTGTAAACCTTACAAACACTCACATCGCATTACTGGCGACCTATATAAATAAGAGAGTGATAATCGCTATTCTAGTTGGCAGTTGTGATGAGTTAAGCGCCTTATAACAAGCTAATAAATATAAAGAGCTTTAAAACTATATCTATAACCTGCTCATAAAAATTATTATAAACGGCGCTGGCTTGTCTAAACTGAATGATTAATAAGCAACCATAAGTTAAACAAAGAACCACTTGCTATAATGATAAAAGGATAAACCTAATGAGTAACCAAGAGCATATCGCCAAAATCCAAGAAATCATCAAAGACGTAAAATTTGCCATGATGAGTACCACCAATAAAAAAGGTGACATTCATGCTTGGCCGATGACCACTAATAAAGCGGATGTCGCTGCCAAAGAAATTTGGTTTATCGGTGATAAAACCTCAGACGTCGTCAAAGACATTCAAAACGATGCAAGAATTGGATTAACGTACGCTACTCAAGATGAAAAGAACTATGTCTCTATCAGTGGTAACGCTGAATTATCGAACGATAAAGATAAGTTAGATGAGCTATGGTCACCTGTTTATAACGCCTTTTTTGCCGAAGGTAAAGAAGATGGAAACGTCCAGTTGATTAAAGTGGTACCACATGGCGCTGAATGCTGGATTAGCGGTAGCTCAGTGGTCAATATGTTTAAAATGGCAACCGCAGCGGTACAAGAAGGTAAAACTGCTGAAGATTTAGGTGAGACTTTCTCCGTCTCTCTATAACCTCGCTTTCTGTAAGTTTTGCTGTCTTAATAATAAAAAAATAAAAAACAAGACATCTATTTGAACGCCAGTAAATTTTTATTTACTGGCGTTTTTTGTTTTTAATTTTGCCAATATGTTTACAACCTTGCTCGTTATTTTCAACACATTAAAGCTTACAAAGCGTCACAGCGTATTACAGAGCAGCTATATCGTTTTATTAAGCAACTTTATTATATTAATAACTGATTGCACACATAACGAGTCATCGGCTAAGAGTTATTAATCATTCATCAATTATCTGCCGATAGCTTTTAAACCCAAGCTTTTAAACTTAAAACTCAAACTGCCTATTTCAATAGTAAAAGATAACTATTATGAGTAAACAAGCGCAAATGGACACCATCCAAGCGATGGTAAAAGACATTAAATACACCATGATGACCACGCGCAATGGCGAAGACCATTTGCACTCTTGCCCAATGAACACCACCGAAACCAGCATTGGCGCCAAAGAGATTTGGTTTATTGGACACACGCCATCTGAAACTGTCGATAACATTAAGCAAAATGCAGAAGTAAATTTGGCTTATACCTCGAAAGGTGACGATAAGTATTTGTCTATTTCTGGTACCGCTGAATTGGTTGAGGATGCGGAAAAACTCGATGAACTATGGTCGGTTATGTATAACGCCTATTTTGTGCAAGGCAAAGAAGATCCAAGGGTACAGCTGATTAAAGTGGTGCCGCATGGGGCGGAATACTGGGCAAATGGTAATGCCATTACCAGCGCGGTCAAAATGACGGCGGCGGCAGTTACCGATACAGCGATTGAAAAAAGCTTAGGGGAAAATTTCTCTATTGAGTTGTAATTATTTGATCATTAAATACAGTTAAAACTATGATAAATAAAAAACGCCAGTCACTTATCATGACTGGCGTTTTTGTTTATGAGCGGTTTAAACTTAAGCATGTAAACTTAAGGACTGATAGCATTTATTCTATATACTAACCGCTTTGTTTTAAATACGGCCAAGCCGCTCTTAAGTAAATCATCATCGACCATAAGGTTAAAATTACCGCCGCCACCATCAAGACATACCCTATCATTTCAAGCGATTGCCAATTTAACAATAACACAGTGATGGCGATCATCTGAAAAGTGGTTTTGAGTTTACCAACATAAGAAACGGCGACACTGGTGCGATTGCCAAGCTCCGCCATCCATTCTCGTAGCGCCGAGACGGCAATTTCACGCGAGATAATCACAATCGCCGCAATCGCCATAATGATATTGGGATGCCATTGCACCAAGATAATCAGTGCGGCTGCGACCATGAGCTTATCAGCGACTGGGTCTAAGAAGCGCCCAAAAGCAGAGACCACGTTAAGCTTACGAGCAAAATAACCATCGAGCCAATCGGTCACCGCGGCGATAATAAACACACCGGTCAACAGCAAATGACGCAGCAAACTGTCGCTAAATTCGCTCATACCTACCCGCGCGATGACATTGTCCGAAATCGCTGGCATGCCAATTCCCATGGCGGGTGGCCAATAAGCAATCGCCACAAACAGCGGAATCATTAAAATACGCGCAATCGTAAGATTGTTGGGTAGGTTAAAGATACTTCTGTCGTTTGGCGTTGGTAGCGGTTTTTGTTCTGGTGTGTGCAGCGGTGTACTCTCGGTCATGACAAACCCAGTTTATAGTGAGCGATAAGAATGTGGCTAGCTTAGCATTTTTCAGCCATGTCGTCATGCTTCTGTGCCGGTTGGTTTTGGCTTTACTCAATTGCAAGTGTTTTTGAGCAAAAAATCCTTAGCAAAATGTTTGTTATGAATATTTTTAGCCAATAATCGGCGGATAATAAACCAAAACGTAATGACATGTAAGCAAGCTAGGTAAATCGGCCAATTTCAGTTATGATGACTGTGTAATAAATACAGTTGTACACTGGAAATTGTAAGCAGATGTGAGAATTTCTTGAAATCATAGATTTCGTCATCATCTTTATATTAACAATAATAAACCTTGATCAATTTACTTGTGGCTCGCGAATCAGTAGTAGCTCGGTCGCATGATAAGTTTCCTCAGCCCACGACACCTCCTTCGTGGGCTCTTTTTTTGCCTGTAAGTTAATGATTTATATAGTCTTAATAAAATGATGTTTTAAGCAATCAGCTTATTTCGTATATCCATCGCAGTTGCAATGCTTTGAATATTGAATTTAAACAATCACTGCAACAGTCTGCGCTGCAATTTGATAGCAGCTTTCTATATTACCTTGTCCGCACCAATCGCCGCTGACAATCCATTGCCGCTCATCATCAACCAATACTCCTAACTGCTCTTTATGAGAAGCGGTTACGGTCGCGGCGTAACGCCAACGGTGACAATCAACTTGGCTTGGCGCGCTCTCTGTATTCCAATTTAATGCTCGCTTGGCGGCTGCTAGTAACTGCGCTTTTATGGTATCAATATCGTCATCGACGTGCTGCTCTGACCAGTCGTTGCGCGCATGAATGGTCATGCTGGGTAATAGTGCATGATGCTCAGGCTTATAATGTTCGATAAATATTCTATCAATGATAGAATCCTGTACATAAGCCACATCCCACGCCGTGTCCAAACGGCTTAGCGCCTCAGGTAATGGTTGGTTCTCATTCCAACCAAGCATTAAGCTATAGCACGCCTGCATTGTTGGCTCAGTGATTTTTACGTATTCACTAAAACCGCTATCTGCCATCAGCTCGACGGCTTGACCATTTGGCACCGTACAAATCACCCAATCAAAATGACCAAGACTGTTGCCATTTTCATCGAACAGCTCAGTTTTATTACTAATCTTATTAGCGAGAGTTTGCTTATACCCAGCTAATGGCGCGACGCGGGTATTAAACTTAATGGTGCTATGCTGCAATTCATCAGCCAATGCTCGTCCCCAACTGGTCATCTTTGGCGTGCTGATATAACGCGCTTGCGTACTCCCCCATTGCTCTTTGAGGTGAATATCGGGTTTCTGATTATTTGCCGACATTGGCGTTAAGCTCACTACTTGCGCGCACCATGGCTGTAGCAAACCTGTCTGCAACCACGGCTCAATAAATTGTTGAAAGCTTGCGCTCTTGGCGGTAAAAAACTGCGCTCCAAATGCCCATTGCCAGTTTTTATCAGTAAGGCTATCGCTGCGGTAACGTGTTGCTAGACGCCCGACGCTGCGTGATTTCTCAAAAATAGTGATTTCTGGTATTGAGGATTTGTCATTAATTTTCTGCTCATTCATTTGGCTAAAAGCGCGTTCTAATAAGGTGGCTGTAAATAGTCCCGTTAAGCCAGCACCGATAATGGCAATTTTTGGCGCTGATATCGGCGTAGGCTGCAAAGAAGAGTTCGGCATAATGACGGTAAACCTTTAAATGTAGAGAAAAACAAAAGTCATTGAAGCTTTAAAGCGCCCTAATAGCAATAACCTCTAGGTAAAAAAGCCATACTATTTACGATAGTATGGCTTTTAAAGAAGGGAAAAATTATTTTAATACATATCCAACTATACTCTTTACTCTCCGCGTTCCGCTTTGACCACGTCAATCAGCTCATTGATGACAGCGCTATCGGCAAGGGTCGATAAATCGCCCAGACCAACATATTGCCCTGCGGCAAGATTTCGCAGGATACGGCGCATGATTTTACCAGAGCGCGTTTTGGGTAAGACATCCACCATATAAATAGCATCCAAGTTAGCAATCGGGCCAATTTCCGCGCGCACATGGCGATTGAGCTCAGATTTTAAAGCATCCGTTGCGGTTTCGCCCGATTTTAGAATGATAAAGGCACAAACCCCCATCCCGCGAATGTCATGCGGCATACCGACAATCGCTGCTTCAGCCGTTGCTGGGTGCGCAACCACCGCGCTTTCAATCTCTGCGGTGCCTAGCCGATGCCCGGCAACATTGAGCACATCATCCACGCGTCCGGTAATCCAGTAGTGCCCATCTTCGTCACGCTGCGCACCATCACCTGTGAAGTAATAGCCCGGATATTCTGTGAAATAGGTTTTTAAAAAGCGCTCGTGATCGTTATAAATAGTACGCATCTGCCCCGGCCAGCCGCCACTAATCGCAAGGTTACCTTCTGCCGCACCTTCTAAGACATGACCATCAGCATCGACGACGACCGGCTCGATGCCATATAGCGGATTCATCGCCGCACCCGGTTTCATATCGACAGTACCCGGTATTGGCGCCAGTAAGATACCGCCGGTTTCTGTCTGCCACCACGTATCGACAATCGGACATTTACCGCCGCCAACGACATTGTAATACCAATCCCACGCTTCTGGATTGATTGGCTCACCAACGGAGCCAAGCAAGCGCAAACTTGAACGGTCAGATTCACGGACAAAGGTATCGCCTTCTTTCATCATCGCACGGATGGCGGTCGGTGCTGTATATAAAACCGTGATTTGGTGTTTATCAATAATATGACCGATACGCGCCCACGTCGGATACTCTGGCACACCTTCGAACATGACCGTCGTCGTCCCATTAGCAAGCGGTGCATAAGTGGCATAAGTATGACCGGTCACCCAGCCGACATCGGCCGTACACCAGTAGACATCATCTTCTTTGATATCAAACACATCGCGAAACGTAGAAAGCGCATAAGTGATATAACCGCCAGTGGTATGCAGCACGCCTTTTGGCTTGCCGGTAGAGCCTGAGGTATATAATAAAAACAGCGGATCCTCGGCATTCATGACTTCAGGCTCGCAATGCTTTGATTCGCCATCGACCAAACTGTGATACCAAACATCGCGCCGACCGCTCATCGGCACAGAATTACCCGTACGATGGACGACCACGACATTGGTCACGCTTTCCGTGCCATCCATGTCTAACGCACGGTCGACATTGGCTTTGAGCGGTGTGCGTTTATTACCGCGAATACCTTCGTCGGCGGTAATGACCAATTTTGATTGGCTGTCGATAATGCGATTGCCCAAACTCTCGGCAGAAAAACCGCCAAATACCACCGAATGTACCGCCCCGATGCGCGTACACGCCAGCATGGCAACCATCGCTTCTGGTATCATTGGCATATATAAAGTGACGCGATCGCCTTTTTTGACCCCAAGTTTGCGCATGGCATTCCCGAGACGACACACCGCTTCGTGCAGCTCTTTAAATGAGATGATTTTGTGTAGCGATGGATGATCACCTTCCCAAATAATAGCAGGCTTATAAGGGTGATTTTTGACGTGTCGATCAAGGCAGTTGACTGAAATATTAAGCTCACCATCCTCATACCATTTGATATGAAAATCTTCTAAGTCATAACTGACATCGCTGATTTTGGTGGGTTTTTTTATCCAATCAATCAGCTCGGCACGCTTGGCCCAAAAGGCATCGTTCGCCTCAGGTGACGCGATAGATTGTTGGTATTCTTTGGTGTACTGCTCAGCGCTAGTATTGGCAGCGGCGACAAACTCAGCCGTGATAGGAAATGATTTTTGAGTCATCGTAGTCATCCTTTTTTAATTATTCTGACTTGTAGCAGCTGTCGTTGCGACTATCATTAAACGGCTTGCGTTAAATATGAACGGCAAACGGTGGCCTATACAAGTGATAAGAGTCATCTTCCATAATGTCTGACACTTAAGTTAGTTTGACAAATAAGCAGCGTCGTTGCAAGACGTCGAGCGCAAAACACAACAATTTCGCTGCACAGCTGTATACTTAATCAGGGGTAGCAACTTTTATAAGTTGACTGGGCAAAAATATTTAATCCTTGTAACCTGCTATAAAACATGGACAATAGCTACCCTTTATGATTAAAACGTCCACTCAGCTACTTTTTAATTTTACGATTTTTTTATTTCTATTTTTTAAAGCTTAGCGCTTTTTGGAACCTATCATCATGGAAAATCCGCGCAATGCAGCAGCACACAATCACTACGATGTCATCGTCATCGGCGCTGGCGCGTCGGGGTTATATTGTGCGCTCACCGCGGGTCGCCGTGGTCGCCGCGTCTTGGTGCTCGACCACGCCAATAAAGCCGGTAAAAAAATCCTCATGTCAGGTGGCGGGCGCTGCAACTTTACCAATTACTTCGTCGAGCCTGAGCATTTTATCGGTAGTAATGCCCATTTTTGTAAATCTGCGCTGAGCCGTTATCCGAGTTGGGAATTCATTGCTATGGTTGAGCAGCATAAAATCCCTTACCATGAGCGCGAGCATGGGCAGCTATTTTGTGATGATTCGGCACAAGATATTTTAACCATGCTCCTTGATGAATGCGCTGCCGTGGGCGTGCAAGTCAAGCTCAATACCTACATTGAACAAGTAAAAACTGATGAGAATAATAAGAAATCTCTCTTTGAATTAATTACCAGCAAAAGTCTGAGTAAAAAAGAAAAACAAGAGAGAAAAGATAACGGCAATCAAAGTAAGCTGCCGCAAACCAGTTATAACTGCGAATCGCTTGTGGTAGCAACGGGCGGCTTATCGATTCCGACCTTAGGTGCGAGCGGCTTTGGTTACGAGCTGGCGCAGCAGTTTGGTCATACGTTAGTCGCAACTGATGCCAGCCTTGTGCCATTTACCTTTACCGATAAAACGGGTGAGCTGATTCGCACGCTTGCCGGTATCAGTCTGCCGGTGATTGCCAGTAATGAGCGCATCTCCTTTAAGCTACCGCTGCTCTTTACTCACCGTGGCCTGTCGGGCCCAGCTATGCTGCAACTGTCCAATTATTGGCATGTTGGCGAAACCATTACTATCAATTTGCTACCCGAAATAGATATGACGGCGCTTTTACTTGCTCATAAAAAAACGCACCCACGCCAGCTTATCCGCACGGTCTTGTCAGACAATACCAACAATGCTTTGCCGAAAAAACTGCTGGCAGCGCTACAAACGCATTTGTGGGACGATATAAAAGATACCGAGCTTGCCAATATTAAAGATGAGCGCTTGATAGAGCTTGGAGCAACGCTGAACGGCTGGCAGCTAAAACCGTCTGGCACTGAAGGCTATCGAACCGCTGAAGTCACACGCGGCGGCATCACAACCGATGAAGTCTCGTCAAAGACCATGCAAAGCAAATATCAAGACGGGCTATATTTCATCGGTGAAGTGCTCGATGTCACCGGTTGGCTTGGCGGCTATAACTTTCAATGGGCGTGGGCCAGTGGTTTTGTTTGCGGCGAAGTGGTTTGATGTTAAGTCATACATACTCTTTAATTTAAAAGCCAGTGATACAAATTTAAAAACACTAAATATTTGACTATTTTGAATTTAACCACCATATAAACCCATACAGATTTAGAATTACTTAAGAGTAGGCATTTCATTTCTATTAAAGAATGGCAGTGAAATAAATAAATATTCTTTAATACAGTTAGGCTGACGAGGTAAGCAATGCGCGCCATCAAACATATTCATAATAATAAAGCACCGCATTGGGTCGGCGATGGTTTTTATATCAAAACTTTGTTTAATCATTTAGATAACGAAGCTGATTTTAATTATCAGCATACCGATCCGTTTTTATTATTAGACTATGGTCAGCCGACCACCTTTGCGCCAAATCCAAACCATGAGAAGGAGCCGCACGGTATCGGGCAGCATCCGCATAAGGGTTTTGAAACGGTAACGATTGCCTACGCGGGAGAGATTAGCCATGCCGATTCGGCTGGTGGTTGTGGCATCATCAAAGAAGGCGATGTGCAATGGATGACCGCAGGGCGAGGCATTATGCACGAAGAATTCCACTCGCCCGACTTTAGTCGCCGTGGTGGACTTTTTAGTATGGTGCAATTATGGGTCAATTTGCCAAGCGCCCATAAGCTGACCGCGCCCAAATATCAAACGCTAAAACGCGCTGATTTGCCTATCGTTGACTTAAGCAATATTGAAAATGGACATGCTATTGGTCAAGCGAGGATTATTGCAGGCAAATGGCAAAATACGACAGGCGCAGCAAGTACCTTTACGCCTATCAATATGTGGGATATTGCCTTGCATAGCACTGGCTCAACGATGCTGCAAGTGCCAAACAATCATAACATCATGATATTGGTACAAGAAGGCACGCTACTGGTTAATGATAAGTCAGTAAGCGCAGGCAGTCTGATTCAGTTTACAGCGCCGACTGTTACTGATATCGCTATTATTGATTTCGACAATGGACAATCAGCAACGCAGGTAAGCGATAGCATTAAGCTAACGTACCCCAAGCTAGCTGATGATAAGCTTTCTGGTGATAAGCCATCGTCAAGCATAGTTAAACTGCTACTATTAAGCGGTGAGCCTATCGGTGAGCCAGTGGTAGGCTATGGTCCGTTTGTCATGAATACCCAAGCGGAGTTAAAACAAACGTTTCGTGATTACCAAACGGGTAATTTTGTTAAATAGCTAAACTTCATCTATTAAAAAAGCCACCTTACTATTGTTAGCAAGGTGGCTTTTTATTCATTATCACTTTATTTTAATCGATAAAGCCAATTTAAAATGGCTATCCGATAATATTTAAGCTTGTTTTAAAAAAGGATAATCGGTATAGCCTTCTGTACCGCCGCCATAAAAGCTTTGCGGATGTTGCTCATTAAGCGGCGCACCTTGGCGGATACGCTCAGCTAAGTCAGGATTGGCAATATAATCACGGCCAAAAGCAACGGCATCGATATAGCCATCCTTAATATTCTGCTCGGCTTTTTCAGGGGTATAACCACCCGCAGCAATAATCATTTGCCCAAACGCATCACGAACGCGCTGACGGAATTCTGTGCTATAAGGCGTACCACCTGCCCAATCAGGCTCAGATAGGTGCAAATACATCAACCCACGCTTATTAATTTGCTCAATAAGCCAGATATTTTCGTCTTCATGGTAGCCTGCTTCGACATTATTAAAAGTACCAAGCGGCGAGATGCGAATACCAACATGGTCAGCGTCCCATGCAGCGACACAAGCATCGATAACATCAAGGGTCAAACGCGCACGGTTTTCGCGGCTACCGCCATATTCATCATCACGTTGGTTGGTTTGCTCAACCCAAAACTGATGCAACAGATAACCATGCGCGCCATGAATTTCTACGCCATCAAATCCTGCTTCTTTAGCGTTCTTAGTCGCAAGCCCAAAGTCAGCGATAACTTGCTTTACTTCCTCAAGCGTGGCTGGACGCGGGGTCGTAGATTCAACGCGAATGGGTTGATTATTACTGTCACGCAATGTCGTGCGCACGCCCACATGAACATCAGACGCCGAAATAGGCGCTTTGCCTTCCGGCTGGACGCTTTCATGTGAGACCAAACCGGTGTGCCATAGCTGCACGACAATCTTGCCGCCTTTGGCATGGACATTATCAACGATGGTTTTCCACGCCGTCGTCTGATCTTCGGTATGAATACCGGGCGCGCCAGCATAGCCTTTTGCCTGAAAAGACACTTGCGTTGCTTCGGTAATGACCAATCCTGCACCACTACGCTGTGCGTAATATTCACTGGCTAGTGCCGTAGGAACATCGCCCGGCTCGACCGCGCGTAAGCGGGTTAAGGGAGCCATAAAGATGCGATTTTTTAGAGTTTGGGTACCCATTTTTACGGGTTCGAATAAGGTATCGTGTGCCATGAGGAGCCTTGTTTGTTGTTATAAAATAGATTTATAAGAGTTATTGAGCTTTGATAAATAGCCATGCTAGTTGTTAAGACAGCCATTTATCAGCCGAGTTCTTTATAAGGGTAGATACCGCGATTCCAAGTAATACTTACAAACAAAAACACCTACGCAAGTGTATTTCCAACCTTTTAAACGCTATTATTTATGTGACCTTATAAGGGTGTTAAGCTAATAGAATCATTAATTTTTGCTAAAATTTAGTAATAAAAAAAGCACCTACTTTTAAGTTAGTGATTTTTTCTATTTTCTATCAGCACTAATATGAGTTATTTTTAACAAACAATCTCAGTCAATTTTTAAAAATGATAACCCAATTTCATGCCAAGTGCGTAGCCAGTTCCATCGTCAATATTGGCTACCCGACCATCAACCTTAGTATCGACTGGACCGCCTTCAAACCACATATATTGACCGCCCGCAGAGACACTAAGCTGCTCGGTCAGTTTGTATTGCGCGCTTAACCCCAAGCTTTTGATAGAGTCATAAGGTCCTAATAGACTGAGCGGTGCGCCAGTACCGTGGTCATAGCCGACACGTACTTCGCCTGAAGCTTTTGGATTAAACTGCTTACCTAATGCCACTTCAACCGCATAACCATCTTTTTTATAGGCGGCTAAAGGCTCTTGTGTCGATAATGTCGCTAAAGGCGGGGCAACATTAAAGTTACTCCAATCTACCCAGCGGGCATTAACCATACCCAGCAACTCATACTTTTCACTCAGACCGGTTTGGAAATCGAAATTGACCGACTGCGGCATTTTCACTTCGGTCTTGCCCGCTAGCGGTAAGGCAACTTCATCAGTCGCTGGTCCCGGTGTTACCCCATCACCACCAGCGACAGGCGGCAAAATAACTTGCAGGTTTTCTACTCTAGATACCAGATATTTAGCAGGGGCGCGATAGGTTAATGCGGCACGCAAGGCGATCTCCGGCTTTTCATACGCCATACCGATAACCGGCACTAGCGTATTTTCGTTTTCAAAATCTAACGTATAATAGGTCGGCGCTTCAGCTACCGTGCTCGCCAAGCCATTGACCATATCTAAAGTAGCTGACTCATCTGACGTAATCGTACCGTTATTTTGCTTATCTAACCCCACTCTCAACTTGAAATAAGCAAATCAAACTGAAGAGGCGGATTACCAAGTTTTTTGTTGAGTACAAAGCATAGATTGTGTGAAAGAATCTTACGAATCAATCGATGAGACAAATGCCATAAATCTCTTGCTCGTACCCTTTGTATATTAAATCGTTCTGATAACTGACCAATGACTGTTTCAACGATACGGCGGGCTTTCATCAGCCGCCTTACCACAGGTTTGGGTCTATCCTCTTTCATGTTGGCTCTGAGTGGCGTTTGTAAATCCACGCCTTGAGC
>NZ_VKLR01000025.1:0-44774 GCF_007280595.1 Psychrobacter sp. YGAH215
GAGAACAAACTAAACAACAGACCAAGAAAACGATTAGGGTTTAAAACGCCTATGCAGGCGTTCTATAATATTAATTAAGCGTTGCACTTGGTGTGTTAATCTAAGCGTAAAAACGCTCACGCTCTCGATATTTACGACATTAACAAGCTTCTAATGACTGATTATTTTTTATGACTTGCTCTACTGACTTTTTATTGTTTAAGTGGGTTATCAGATTTGTTAGAATCAGTCAACAAATGGCTGTCGCGAATGTCGTCAAACAGTGACCAGTCGGGCGCGGTATTATCCTGCTTAATGAAACTCATATCGCCGGTCGTTTCCATAATAACGGCGAATACTTCGCTCTTTGATTTCAATCCATTCTTACGCAATACTTCTTGCACGTCACTTTTGGTCAGATTGGCCTCTTTTAAATTATCGCAAAAATACTCTCCGTGCGCCATTAATATGATTGCTTGATTATCAATCAGCGATTTTAGAGGCTTAAATTTACGCCTAATAAGAGATATAGACCCTTGAATAAGAAACAACACCGCAACAGCGACTAAGCCTTGTGACAAAGATGGACTGTCAGATAAGATGGTTGACGCCAGTATGCTACCAATAGCGACGGTCATGGCAAAATCATAGCTTGAAAGCTTGGAAAAACTGCGTAACCCCATCAACCGCGTAAACAAAATGAGTCCCAAGTATAATCCAAGCGCCGATAGTGAAATGCCAACTATTTGCTGCCATTCAATCGCAAACCATTTTTCCCACTGCATACACTCGCCTTTTTTATTTGGTTTTAACGTCTAAAAACTTTTTTAAACTAATCCTCTATTAAGATAACAGCATTATTGTCAACAATAAATAATCACACTTTGTCCAAACTTACAGAATTTAAGTCACTTCCTCAAAAAAACATCATAAAAAAAGCAACCTGATGAATGGTTGCTTTTTTTTAACGTCTAAACAGTATTTTTATTGTTTTAACAAACAAAGGAATCAATACTTATCGATCATCTTTATGATATCAAGTTGGCTGATAAATCAGTTTACTCAATAATCAGTAAGATTAGATAGCTTCGATTTGCTCAGCTTGTGGGCCTTTTTTGCCATCACCTAAGATGAAAGACACTTTTTGGCCTTCGGCTAGAGTTTTGAAACCGTTACCTTGGATAGCGCTGTAGTGAGCGAATACGTCTTGTCCGCCATTGTCTTGAGCGATAAAACCAAAACCTTTAGCTTCATTAAACCACTTTACAGTGCCTTCAACTTTCTCTGACATAAATTTTCCTAACTCTTTAACTGTTGGCGAGACGTGTGTCATCACCGATTGATTGATATATACTCGAGTGCTTTTTGCTAAATGCATCGGCTTAAACCCTTGATTTATCTAGAAGATAACCTCAAGCTCTTGCCTAAAATCCTACGAGTACAAGCTGATTATAGCAGCTTTTCTAAACTGCAACAGGTTAAATTATTTTTTTTTGTAAAAAACCGCGGTCTTCTGCTAGCTTTATCATTAAATAACTATTTATTATTTAAATAGTTGATTTTAATAACTATTTTATAACATTTAAGCTAAAAAATTGATTTTCCATGCTCTTAATAACATAACAACCAAAAACATCATCTAAGCGCTAAAACATTGTTATGCAGGTAGCGGTAACCAGGGCGATAATAAAACCAGTAGACATAAGGCAAAAAATATCAAAGAAAAGGATTGGCTATAGGCGATATATTTAGCTGGCACCACCAAATCCTTTGGCGAATCTGGTATGCCTTTGCGTTTGAGCAGACGCGTGCCATATATCCAGCCGTAGATGGTATAGATGCTATAAGCGACTGGCACGGCAATGGCCAACGGCGCCAAATCAATGACGTACAACGCCAGAGTAGAGACAAAGAACCAAGCGGTATCAAGTAAAGAGCTGATGCGAAAGAACTTAGATTGCAGCAGCTTACCTTGGTTGCGCTTGAGCATCTCGCCTTCTATCCAAATCAATACTGCTACCACAGCGCTCAGAGTAATGTAGATAAATTGCGGCGTCAGCCAGTTAGGACTTGGTATTTGCACAACAGACAACCTGTAATCAAGAAAGAATAAGAATAAAAAATCAAGCGCTCAGATCATTCTTTAGCGTTTGGTTTTAGTATTTTTTTAAATAAAATAAGCAAGTCTGCTTATATGAGGCAGTAATAAATAGTTTTCAACCACTAACAAGTGATTACTGGGACAACTTTCTCTAGATTATTGAATTGCTAGCCATTAAAAAACCCATGCTATCGAGTGATAACACGGGTTTTAATTTTTAGATGATTAAAATATCAAGTGTTGATTAATCGCTTAATTGCCTGATTAATCACTAATAAATTAGTTTTTGTCTTTATCGATGATTTTATTGCCACCAATCCAAGGCATCATGCCGCGCAGTTTAGCACCAGTCACTTCGATTTGGTGCTCAGCGTTGTTACGACGACGCGCAGTCATTGAAGGATAGTTGGTTGCGCCTTCACTGATGAACATCTTCGCGTATTCACCAGATTGGATGCGTTTTAGCGCATTACGCATCGCTTCACGTGATTGCTCGTTGATCACTTCTGGACCAGTCACATATTCGCCGTACTCAGCGTTGTTGCTGATTGAATAGTTCATATCAGCGATACCGCCTTCATACATGAGGTCAACGATAAGCTTTAGCTCATGTAAACACTCAAAGTAAGCCATTTCAGGAGCATAGCCGGCTTCTGTTAGGGTTTCAAAGCCCATTTTTACCAGCTCAACCGCGCCGCCACAAAGCACCGCTTGCTCACCAAATAGGTCGGTTTCGGTTTCATCTTTAAAGGTCGTTTCGATGATGCCTGAACGACCACCACCAACACCAGCAGCATAAGACAAGGCTAACTGCTTAGCTTGACCAGACGCATCTTGATAGATAGCGATTAAATCTGGGATACCGCCACCTTTGGTAAATTCTGAACGTACGGTATGACCTGGTGCCTTAGGCGCCACCATAATAACGTCAAGGTCGCTACGTGGCTCTACTTGGTTGTAATGGATCGCAAAACCATGAGCAAAAGCAAGGGTGGCACCTTCTTTGATGTTTGGCTCAATCACATCGCTATAAAGCTGTTTTTGGAACTCATCAGGGGTCAAAATCATCACGACGTCAGCCGCTTTTACCGCTTCTTCTACTTCAGCAACTTTAAGGCCCGCGTTTTCCGCTTTTTTCCATGAGCTAGAATTGGCACGTAGACCAACGGTGACATCGACGTCTGAGTCCTGTAAATTCAACGCGTGTGCATGGCCTTGTGAACCGTAACCAATAATGGCAACTTTTTTGCCTTGGATGATTGATAGGTCACAGTCTTTGTCATAATAAACGTTCATAAATAGAGTCCTTTTCCTAAAACATGGCTGGCCATGGATAATAAGCGCTCCTGCTCTAACCGAAACTCTAAAGTGTTGGCTAAAATGAGCGCGCTGTTGATAATAAATTAAGGTTTTTAATAACGATTATAAAATTATAAGCTTAGTGTTTTTTCGCCGCGTGCAATGCCAATCACACCCGAACGCACCACTTCCATAATGCGCTCGCGACCAATCACATCGATAAAGCCGTCAAGCTTGGCTTTATCACCAACGATTTGAATGGTGTATAGGTTAGAATTGACATCAACGATTTGAGCGCGGAAAATATCAGCACTGCGTTTAATCTCTTCACGTACACCGCCCGACGCTCGTACTTTAATAAGCATGAGCTCACGCTCGACGTGCACATTGTCTGTTAGATTGAGCACTTTAACCACTTCAATCAATTTATGCAATTGCTTGGTGATTTGCTCGATTCTTTCAGGCGAGGTAATGGTAGTGACCGTCAGACGTGAGATACTTGGATCATCAGTAGGGGCGACGTTTAACGTCTCGATGTTATAGCCGCGTTGGGAGAACAAGCCGACTAACCGCGACAACGAACCCGCTTCGTTTTCCATCAATACCGAAATCAGATGTTGTTGTTGCATTAGGTACGCTCCCCTTTTGTTAACCACATATCACGCATCGCTTGCCCAGCGACTTGCATCGGATAAACATGCTCATTACGATCGACATAAACGTCGATAAATACCAATTTATCAGTCATAGCCATAGCTTCAGCCAATTGTGCCTCCATAGTCGCAGGATCGGTGATCTTAATACCGACGTGACCATAGCTTTCAGCCAATTTGACAAAGTCTGGTAGTGAGTTCATATAAGACTGCGCATGACGGCCTTCATACAGCATGTCTTGCCATTGTTTAACCATACCTAACTGTGCATTGTTTAGGTTCAAAATTTTGACTGGCAAGTTGTATTGTAAGCAGGTTGATAACTCTTGAATATTCATCTGAATAGAGCCTTCACCAGTAATACACACCACGTCGCGCTCAGGATTGGCAAGTTTTGCCGCCATGGCATAAGGTAAGCCCACACCCATGGTGCCCAATCCGCCGGAATTCAACCATTGACCGGGCTCATTATAAGTATAATAAAGCGCGGCAAACATCTGATGCTGACCGACGTCACTGGTGATAATGGCGTTACTATTGGTTACTTTATCCAAAGCTTGCACCACCGCTTGGGGCTTAATACCATTATCGGTATTGGTGTCATAGCGTAGACCATGACGCGTACGCCATTCATTAATTTGTGACCACCAATCTAACAAGGCATGTTGCTCAAGCTCTTTATCATCACCGATGATCTCTAACATATCGGTCAAAACCGCTTTAACATCGCCGACGATTGGAATATGGGCATTAATGGTTTTTGAAATGGATGCCGGATCAATATCGATATGAATAATCGTGGCATTCGGACAGAATTTTTTGACATTATTGGTAACGCGGTCATCAAAACGTGCACCGATTGCCAAGATGACATCAGCGTGATGCATACTCATATTGGCTTCATAGGTGCCATGCATCCCAAGCATGCCTAAGAACTGACTATCAGAACCTGGGAAAGTACCCAAACCCATTAAGGTATTGGTAACTGGTAAGTTTAAGCGATGAGCAAGCTCAGTCAACTCTTTACTGGCTTTACTCCAAATGACCCCGCCGCCTGCATAAATAACAGGACGCTGTGCTGACAATAAAGTTTCAACGGCCTTTTTAATTTGACCGCTATGACCTTTTAGTGAGGGCTGATACGAGCGGATAAACACATCTTTTGGATAAGCGTAGGCAAATTTTTCACTTGGCGCTGTCATATCTTTTGGTACGTCAATGACTACTGGGCCTGGACGTCCAGACTGAGCGATATGAAAGGCTTTTTTGACAATCATAGGGATTTCGCTAGCATGGCGCACTTGGAAGCTATGCTTGACGATAGGACGTGATACACCGACCATATCGGTTTCTTGGAAGGCATCTTCACCGATTAGGCTACTAGGTACCTGACCTGAAATAACCACCATCGGCACAGAATCCATAAACGCGGTGGCGATTGCCGTCACGGTATTGGTCGCACCTGGACCTGAGGTCGCAAGCACCACACCTGTCTGACCGGTCACGCGTGAATAAGCATCTGCCATGTGGCCGGCTGCTTGTTCATGACGCACTAAAATATGCTCAATATTTTCTTGTTGAAACAAGGCATCATAGATATGTAGAACGGCGCCGCCTGGATAGCCAAAAATATATTTGACCCCTTCGTCGGTCAGTGCCTGCACCAACATCTCAGCGCCAGATAGCATCACAGGCTGCTCGCTACCCTCTGCAAGGCGTTGTTGCTTTTCTTCAAAATTTTTGGCGGCATTACCCGTTTGGGTATGTCCAGTCATATTCGGACTTTGCGTGGTTTGCGTCACTGTCATCACCTTTTTTTGTGGTAAGAATGGTCGCTCATTTATAAAAGAAAACACCGTTTTTACAAGGTTATTGGTCTTATAAAGAAGACTTGGGATTCTTATCCATATCAAGAATGTGTGCCTACTATATTCAAGTAACACTGTTATATAGAACAGCATGGCCCTCAAACACAGCAATATATGTAAGGTCAGCTTTGTGGCGGGATTTTATCGACAGACAGTGACAAGATGCGAATGCACCTATAAAAGAGGCTTATTATTTTGAGAATACCAAGTTACGACAGTAATAAATAAAGGGAGGCAGGATATGAAACGACTCTCAATAATATTGGCACGCTATAGGATCGCTAAATCTTATAACTTATTTTATGAGTTGTTGTTAAAACTATACATTGCGCCCTATTGTTTATTACAGCCAAATCTTACGAACCACAGTAATAATAAGTTTATCTTAGTCATTGTAGACAGATAAGTCCGCAGACAATAAATATAGAATCTGATAATCATTGCGATAATGACCATCTACTTTATATTTTTGTCACAAAGAAAATAAAACTGAGCAAGCTACTGATAAGCAACCCGTAGTCCTTATTTTCAAGTGCCACGGCAATTTTATAAAAGCCGCTCACTGACCAATCAACTGCTATTATATTCGATGGTTTAAGCACCTTTGTCAAGAAAAATTTCTAAACCCTATCCCTAACTATTAGTTATTAAATAATGTACATCTATAAGTATTATTTGCTAAAATCAAACGCTAGTGTATTTATATTGTTATCGAGACGATTAAATATTATCCTTATCTGATAAATACGTCCGTTTCTTACCTATTAAGAGGATTGTCATTATGGCAATTGTTACCATGGCATCTGCGTTTCGTGTGAACACCGCTACCAAACTGCTTCTAAGTATCAGCACGGCGTGTATGCTCATGCTGCCAATCAATGCCAGTCATGCCATTCAGGTTTATAAATCTATCGGCGCGCATGGCGAGGTGAAGTACAGCCAACACGCCCCGCAAAATGGTAGAAATATTGAAGTGATAGAGTTTCGTAGTGACGGCAGACAAAGTAACGCCGGACAATTGGCAGGGAAAACCGAAGCCAATCAAGCGGCTCCGCAAAGTGCTGAAGAACAGCGCGTGGCTCAGCTAGAGGCGCGCATTAAAGAACAAGAAGCACAGGCGAATGCTCAGCGTTGCCAGTCATTACGCAATAATTTAACCAACCTAAATGTTGGTGGGCGTATCTATGAGATGGATGCCAATGGTAAACGTCAATATTTAGATGGACGTGAAATTGAGCTAAAACGCGAGCGTGTACAGCAAGCCATCAATCAATATTGTAATGGTACCTAAACTCGGTCTTTATATACCTTTGAATAATACCATCACTGCTCTATTCAACGTTAGTCATTGATACTGATAACTGATGATTCAGTCAGTTATCAGGTGCATAATATGGCGGATAGCAACGGGCATATCCTGTGCTTGCAAGCCTCGTTGGCCGATCAATAATGAGCGACAATTATGAGTATGGCTAAGACTTTCTAAATTTTCTGCCTGCCCCGCTAAGCAGTCGCCTGCCAGACCGTGAAGCAGAACCGCTTGGTGCAAACTACGCGCTTCTTCGGTCAAATCCTTTTGCGCTAGCAGACCTGCAATGACGCCTGATAACACATCGCCCATGCCAGCGCTTGCCATCCCTGCATTGCCGACGCCACAAACGTAAATTTGTCTTTCTTCAGCCTTTTGTTCTAGTACTAACGACCCTGCCCCTTTTAGCACCCAATCGCCGCCATAGATTTTGGCGCACCGTTTTATCATGGCTAGCCTATCCTCTTCTACTTCATTGACCTCTTTATTCAACAATCTTGCCGCTTCACCACTATGCGGTGTTAGGCAAACTTGATGTTCGCTACTATACGCTTTTAGCTGTGTAACCAGTTTATACTGCTCTGCCTGCAATGTTGCCAAATGGTATAAACCATCCGCATCAATCACTATTGGTTTGCTGTTTTCTATCGCCGTTTGGATATAATTTATAAACAACGCTTTTGCTTTGTCATCACGGCCAAGTCCCATGCCGATAGCAATAACACTGGCTTCTTGGATGAGGTTTTTTACGCCATCTGTATCGTGTAAATTGATGGTCATCGCATCAGGCAATGAAGTTAATAGCGCTCCATGAAATGCTTCATGACAGGCGACGGTAATTTTACCCGCACCAGTCGCCATCGTACTTGAAGCCGAGAGGATAGCAGCACCGCCCATGCCCTGCGAGCTATCAACGCGATTACCGCCAATCACCAATACATGCCCGTAACTGCCTTTATAACTGTTTTGACGGCGTGGATTTAATGGATAAGCTGCTGTCAGTAGCTTGGCAATTGGCTTAAATTCTTTACTAGCCATTTGATAAGGTATGAGCGGAATGTCAATAACTTGTCCGCTATAATCCATACCATCGTTAGTATGCAAACCAAATTTGCGCGCAATCAAACATAATGTCGCATCAGCGTTTACAGCTACTTGGTCGAATACTTGCCCAGTAGAAGCAACCAAGCCACTGGGCACATCAACCGCAATAACCAAAGCGCCGTTGTACTGCGCAGCATCGTTAAGACTATTAATTGCCTGTTTATAAATACCATCAGGCGCGCGGTCTAAACCTATACCAAATAACGCATCGACGTAGACGTCGGCTTGTAGCTGCTCACTTACGTTTTGCTTGTCATCAGAACTCATGTCTTCAAAGCGTAAATAATCACAGTTAGCAGACAGCGCTATTTGTAGAGCTTGGTTGGCATCAGATAAAGAAGCTTCTTTGTTAGATGACTGCGTTGTCTCAGCTATCGCAAAAACTTGTTTATCAAAGCCAACCGTGATGATTTGTACTTGCCAGCCTATTTGCTGCAAATAATAAGCAATCAACCAACCATCACCGCCATTATTACCCTTTCCAACCCAAATACTTACTCGAGGCGAACAATTATTGCGATTATCAGTGTTAGTAAGTGCTGAGGAATAAGAATTAAGCATTTTTTGCTCATAAAGCACCACAATATAATGTGCCATCTGCCATGCAGCCTGCTGCATTAATCCAAAACTATCATGACCTGCGCCAAACCATGCCTGCTCCATAGCATAAATCTGCTGACTACTATACAACGCTACTGGTATGGTCGTTTTTGTGGATACATCGGTTGCTACTGGCATGGTTCATCCTCGCTTATTTTTATTGGCTGGTTTTATTATTTTAATCATAAGATAATGTATGGGTGGTATCAGCTCTATCAAATTTTACGAGAGCTTACAGCTTGGTATAAATACAGATTTATTGGTTTTGCTACTTGCGCTCGTCGCTCACTGGCTTATCATACTGCTATTCACATTATCATTTATAGCGCATTATGAATAGCAAAGCCCAACCTAAACAACTTCAATCGACACAGCCAGACGCACAGACCTCAGATGCTCACAACTTGGCAGCGCAGGCGTCTGCGCCTAATCGTGTAGAGCAAGCAAGAATTGCCGTTCATAATGCGTCAGAATTTGCTACACCGGCAGACGTCAAACAATGGATTAAAACCCAAGCGCAAGGCCTAGGATTTGCTGACTGTGGTTTTTTATCGGTGCATCATCCTTTATTTATCGAGCAAACAGAACATCTAAAGCAATGGCTGGCAAAAGGGTATGAGGGGCAATTGCAGTTTATGCATCATAACCATCATCTGCGGGCCCAACCTGAGCAATTGGTAGAAGGCGCAAAAACCATCATCAGCGTGCGCATGGATTATTTAACTCAAACTCCCACGCCGCGCGCAGTTACTGATAACGCTTATCCCAATCAAGGTATCATCGCCCGTTATGCTAGGGGGCGTGATTATCATAAGACCATGCGCAGTCGCTTAAAGCAATTGGCATTAAAAATTGAAGCCATGCTACCTGAATGGCAGCATATTAATATTGGCTCAGAGCAGGATTTTATTTTTCGCCCCTTTAGCGATTCTGCGCCTATCTTTGAGCGTCCTATTGCCGATGCGGCGGGGCTTGGCTGGACGGGCAAACATACCCTGCTCATAAACAAGCAAGCTGGCTCGTTTTTTGTATTAGGCGAGCTATTTATGAGTCTTGAGCTGCCTGATGACGAACCGGTCAAGGAGCATTGCGGCAGTTGTAGCGCCTGTATTGACGTCTGCCCTACGCAAGCAATTATTGCGCCCTATGAGCTTAAAGCCTCTGCTTGTATCTCTTACCTTACCATCGAACACGACGGCATTATTGACAGCAAATATCGCCGTGCCATCGGTAATCGCATCTTTGGCTGTGATGACTGTCAGCTTATTTGTCCGTGGAATCGCTATGCCAATATCACCCCAGTAGAAGATTTTTCCCCAAGGCATAATCTTGATAACAGCAGTTTACTTGAGCTATGGCAATGGCAAGAAGCGGAGTTTATGAAAAAAACCGAAGGCAGTCCGCTTAGACGCACCGGTTACGTGAATTTTTTACGCAATATCGCCATTGGTCTTGGCAATGCAGATGGTAGTACGGAAATAATTACTCAGCTGCAAGCAAAATTAGGCGTTCATAATGCCATGCTAGACGATCATATCCATTGGGCAATTAAAGAACAACAGGAAAAATTAGAAAATTTAAAACCGTAAATGCTATGGAAAATAAAGACCAAAAAAATGCCTCTAATTATATTAAGAGGCATTTTTATTAGCACATAACTTTAAATATCTGTGTTTAAGCGCTTATGTTTAAATACTTATATTTAAACATAAGCACTTAACAGCCTATTACGGCTTAGGAATACGTAGAACTTGACCTGGATAAATCTTATCGGGATCAGAAAGCATTGGTTTGTTGGCTTCAAATATTTTCATATAATCGCCAGTTGAACCATACACTTCTTTGGCAATTTTAGATAAGCTATCGCCAGATTTTACTGTGTACATGGTAGATTCAGGCGCATCTTCTTCAATATCGATATTATCAATAACTTTAGCGACGTTTTGCACGTTACCGATAGCGATAATGGCTTTTTCGCGATCTGCTTGGGTTTTGGCCTTACCACTGATTTCTGCGGTATCTGTAGAACCGTTATATTTTACTTTTAGATTACTGATATTCAGATTTTGCTGCTGAATACGGCGTAGTAAAATATTGGCAACTGACTGAGCAGAAGGCTCTGTGCTTTGAACTGGAGTATTAGCATCCGCTTTGGTTTCTGCTTTAGCGTCATGCTTGGCATCGTCACGGTTAAAAATCTTTTCACCGATGTCTTTTGCAAAACTGAACATACCCATAAAATTGCTCCTTAAAATATTGTTATCTATTATTTATCATTATTGTTTTAATAGGCAATGTATTTAACGTTTGTCACTCTCGCATCGCCTACATATGAACATAACTTTTATCTATAAACAGTGGTTTTAATCGATATAACAAATATCACCTTATTACTGCTTACCATTCTTAGTATAGACAATGGCAAATACCGTCTCTAGTAATAGTATGTTGAGTAATGTTGATTTGGCGTAGCTTATGTAACTTTATTATTAATAGCTACCATTCAAATATGGCAGTGAATTGAGCAAATATAAGCAGTAAAACAGAGAAATAATCACTACCTCTAAAAAATAGCGTTAAAAAAACCGCTTATCAATAAAGATAAACGGTCATAGCACACTTACTAAGCAAAGGATTAATTACAATTGCGCTTGTACGTAATCAATGGCTTTTTGAACAGTCGTTAGTTCTGCTGAATCTTCATCAGGGATAGTGATGCCGAAATCGCTTTCGAATGACATAACCAATTCAACTAGGTCTAATGAATCAGCGCCTAAGTCTTCCATGAATGAAGCATCATTATTGATATCTTCAACGTTCATACCTAATTGTTCCGCTACCGCAGATTTAACTCTTAGCTCGGTATCATTACTCATGTAGATTTCTCCTTTTTGATCTATTATTTCGACAAATTGCCATAGTCTTATGATAAAGCACTATGGCAGTATATATAAAATGGGCTGGTCAAATTATCACGGCTGTCTAGAAGACAGATAACCAATTACACGTTTTGACTAATGTCTGCTAAAACCTAGCTATCATACAGGGCTTTGACAAAAAAGTATCCGCTATTATAGCACCCTTTATTATAGTTTACACTCGTTCACAGATTTTTTTATTATAACTATGTAACGCACCGTTATAATAATAAATAACGCTAAATTAGAATAATAACTTCTAACCCTACATGTACATACCGCCATTGACAGGAATAACCGCGCCAGTAATATAGCTGGCTTCATCACCTGCTAAGAAAAATACGGCGGCGGCAATATCTTCTGGCTGACCAAGACGGCTGATTGGAACCGCATCAAGCATTGAGTTAAGTAGGCGCTCGTCAAGCTCATCGGTCATATCGGTTTCAATAAGACCCGGTGCCACACAGTTAATCGTCACTTGGCGTGAGCCGATTTCGCGCGCTAGCGTTCGGCTAAAGCCTTCGACGCCGGCTTTAGTGGCCGCATAGTTAGATTGACCCGCATTGCCCATTTGTGCAACCACAGAAGTAATATTGATGATACGACCACGACGCGCTTTCATCATTCCGCGTACTGCCCGCTTACTCATACGATAAACCGAAGTCAGATTGGTATCGACAACATTGTCCCAATCTTCATCTTTCATACGCATCAATAAACCATCTTGAGTAATACCGGCATTATTAACCAGCACTTGTACGGCACCGTAAACACTTTCGATTTCTTCAAATAACTTATCAATCTGCGCCGTATCGCGCACGTCTAGCACGCGCCCGATACCGCCACTATCGTTTAAGTATTCTTCGATAAGTGCTGCGCCTTTTTCGGTGGTCGCGGTGCCAATGACAAAGTGTCCTTCTTTGGCAAAACGTTTGGCAACGGCTTTACCGATACCGCGGCTTGCGCCTGTCACTAATGTAATCGTACGGCTCATGATAATACCTCCATCAACTTATCTAAACGGGCAGGCTTGTCGGTAGGATAACTCACAATAGGATGTGCTTGACGCTTGGCCAAATTACTTAAAACATTACCACTGCCACATTCGATTAAAATATTAATTTGCTTGTCGGCCAATTCCTGCATGGTTTTTGACCATAAGACTGGTTCACTGAGCTGCTCGGTCAATGCTTGCTTGATAGCGACTGCATTGCTTTCAACGCGCGCATGGCGGTTTTGAATCACTGGAATGGCCGCTTGATCAAATTGAATGGCTGCCAACTCTTGCGCCAAAGCGCTAGTCGCAGGTTCCATAAGCGCACAATGCGACGGCACACTAACCTTTAATGGGATGGCTTTTTTACCGGTATTTTGAACTTTATCAATCACGGCATTGACACCAGCGGCGTTACCTGAAACCACCACTTGACCTGGACTATTAAAGTTTGCGGCGCCAACAATGGCATCATCAACGTGCTCGGTCGCTTGTTCGCATAAGTTTTCGACGCGGTGGTCTTCAAGACCCAGTACCGCTGCCATCGCTGTATCGACCCCTGCCACCGCCTCTTGCATCAATTGACCGCGTTTATGCACCAGTTTGACCGCATCAGCTAAGGATATTACGCCAGCAGCACATAAGGCGCTATATTCACCCAAGGAATGGCCCGCTAGGTAACAAGGCTTATCTTCTATTTTTTGTTGTAAGATGCGCCAAATAGCGATACTAGCAGTCAATAAAGCCGGCTGAGTATATTGGGTTTGGTTCAGTTTGTCTTCGTCCTGACAAATTACCCATAAGTCTTCACCAAGCGCTGTACTGGCTTCGGTAAAGGTATCACGAATTTCAGGATAGGTTTCAGCAAGCTCGCTCAGCATACCGACCACTTGTGAACCTTGTCCAGGGAATAGCACAGCTATACGGGTGGGTTGTTTTTTTACCATATCGGGTACAGAGGCCATAACCAATATTCCTTATTTAATTGGAAATACCCCTAAATGAATGGGGTCTATTATAGAATTAGAGACTAATAAAAAGATTCGCTGTACAAAGCACCGCTATCATTATTCCTTTAAGACAGCTGACTGCTATTAAACTATACACTGACGCAGACAATAAGCATAGCTATCAAAGACTGAACGCTTAAAATGTGTTATCTCTATAATCACTACTTGATAAAAAATAGATAACAAAAAGCCAAGATATCTGACTTCATAATATATGATAGCGAGATAACTTGGCTCTTGTTTGCTTAAACTGCTTGCACCATAACAACTGTGTAAAATCATCGATAGTCATTAGAACTACCAGCATTTTGCATCAACCATCAGCGCGCAAATAAATTAAGCGTCTTGACTAACTTTGAAAAGCTGGCGACCACGATAGAAACCATCTTTAGTCATGTGATGACGACGATGTTTTTCACCAGTAGTAGCGTCGATGCTTAATTCAGCCACTTCCATACGATGATGTGAACGGCGCATGTCACGACGAGAACGACTTTTACGACTTTTTTGAACAGCCATGATATAGCTCCTATACTTAAAAGGGTTAAGCTTGAAATTCAGCTTTAATCGATACCGACAGAGGCTATATAATCACAACAACCTAAGTCTTACGCATCATTAGTTAAATAGATTGCCACACGTATTAAAGCGCTGATTACGTCTAAAATCTATAGTTCGTTTGCAAGGCTAGCTTCTCTCTGCCAGCGGCAGGTTGCTAGAATGCAATAAACGGGACATTATACGCATGTTTCGCCAATTAATAAAGCCTTGCTTTTCACTCTTGGGTAAAAAGCTGATAAAAGGTAGAAAGTAATGATTTATCGACGTTATACTGCCAGTTACGCGGCTATAACTTGCCCTTTAACGATGCTAACGCTGCAAAAGGATTCTCATTTTCCTCTTCTTCTGGAATGTCACCAAACTGCTCAACGCTCATCTCGCAATCATCGTGCTTTGGTGCCATGGGCGCTTTTAGCAAAATTTCATCTTCGATCAATTTTTTAAACGGCAATAAACGCTCAGGCGCAGGCTCAGTGATAATTTCATCGAGCAGCAAGTAATCCTGCTCTTCACCGACCAAACGCACTTGGCTTTCGTTATCTAATAATGCAATATCATAGCCATCAGTCAAATTAATAGCAATCGGTTGCAAACAACGCTGACAAGTCAACCATATCTCACCTGTGAAAGTAAAAGACAAATGCAACACATTATTATGGCGATATAGATTGGCTTTAAGCTCAAGGTTTGATTGCTCGTGCTCAGTTGACAAGATGGCATTTAGGCGCTCAAACGAACGCGGCGCAACTTGCCCTGACCATTCAAAGCCACTGTCTTCCCATTTGCTTAAAGAGATATCCTCTGGCAAGTTGCTCGACATCGTAGCTGCTGTTTTGTCAGCCTGAAGCGCTGACGGCTTGTTTATTGGAGTGCTTGACATGCGCGGCCTCATTCATCAAAAACGGTGTATAATATTGCCTGCCATACTAACGGAAAGCGCTGATGAGCGCTAGGGCTAGTATGTTAAGATTTTTGGTAAGTGCTTTCGTATTAAGTTTGCATTTACCTTGGCTTGCTCGCGTTGCAAATCATGCGCTCTACCTTTTTATTTGGTTAATATATTCATATGATATCGCCTGCTGTGGATCCTGACTTTTCTGTTTTGCTTTCTGTTTCTGACGCAAAACGCTTGCTACATCGTTTAAATACTTTAGAAACCAAAAAGCCACCTGAGTCTTTGAGCACTATTTCAAAGATGCAGTTAAACGCACTGTCAGAACAATGGCAGAAAATTATCCATGCTGAAAATATCAACACTGTTGATGAGAATGAAAAAACAGCGACCGATTGGCTGATAAGTCTCTTTAATACGTTATTTGCCCACCAGCACGTTATCCTAGTACGTGGCGCTGGCGAACCAGAGTACTTTCCTGCCAAAGACAATCAGCCAGCACGTATTAAATTTGCCCATGGTTTCTTTCAAAGCGCATTGCATGAGCTAAGCCATTTTTTTATTGCAGGTGAGCGTCGTAGACAGCTCTCTGACTTTGGCTACTGGTATGCTCCCGATGGGCGCACAGAGGCTCAACAACAAGCGTTTGAGCGTGTAGAAATCAAGCCCCAAGCGTTAGAGTGTTTATTTACTTTAGCGTGCAGACTTCCTTTTCAAGTCTCGCAAGACAATCTGTTTGCCACCTTTGATACCAGTACCAGCACCTTTGCGCAGGACGTCTATCAGCAGGCCAAAGCATATATCGCTGAACCTCACGTCATACCACGTGATGCCAAAATATTATTGCAAGCATTATTAACGATTTGTACTGCTAATTAGCGATGAAAAACTGCGCTCTATATATGTATTTCCTGTCGAAAGCGGTCCACAACTATAGTGTTAACGTTTCCCTACCCACCGTAACGCCTTGCTAATAAACTTATATTTACTTTGCGTTATACTGATTGAATAGTAGTTCTATCTTTTGATGCTGTCAGAGAGATATGCTAAAAAACAAAAAAATTTCATTTTTTAAAAACTACCTACGAAGCACTCTATAATTAAAAAATAAGGAAAAATCATGCAAGTATTTTACATTCATCCGGACAACCCACAACCGCGGCTTATCGAACAAGCAGCGGATTTATTACGTAATGATCAATTAGTTATCTATCCTACCGATACCAGTTATGCGTTTGGCTGCCGCTTAGGCGCTAAAGACGCGCTAGAAAAATTAAAACACATCCGTGAGCTTGATGATAAGCATCAATTTACCTTGTTATGTCGCGATTTAAGTGAAATTGCCAACTATGCCACGGTAGACAATGTGCAATTTAAACAGCTAAAAGCCCATACACCGGCACCGATTACCTTTATCTTAAACGCCACCAAAGATGTACCTAAGAAGTTGGCGCATCCTAAGAAAAAAACCATTGGTATTCGCGTGCCAAGCAATCCTATTGCGCAAGCATTGCTAGCAGCGATGGATGAACCTATATTGACCAGTTCACTCATATTGCCGCATCGAGATGAGATATTGGATGATCCATTTGAGATTGAAGAGTTACTCGGTAATCAAATAGATGGTCTCATTAATGCGGGTATCAAAACCACCAAACTGACTACTATCGTCGATATGACCACTAATCAGCCCGAAATCATCAGACAAGGTGCTGCTGACGTCAGCTCACTCGTACCATAAAAAAATTTTAAGAATAAAAGGCATAAAAAAAGCTCCAAATTATTGGAGCTTTTTTTATTATACAATGAGCGTATAAAATTAGTCACGATCAACCAATTCTACATAAGCCATTGGCGCATTGTCACCATCACGGTAACCGCATTTTACGATACGCAAATAACCACCTGGACGAGTTTGGTAACGAGGACCTAACGTGCCAAATAATTTACCTACCATAGTTTTGCTACGCATACGGCTAAATGCCAAACGGCGATTAGCAACGCTGTCTTCTTTAGCCAAAGTGATTAATGGCTCAGCAACACGGCGCAATTCTTTTGCTTTTGGTAAAGTTGTTTTGATCAGTTCATGCTCAAATAATGAGTTGGTCATGTTCTGAAACATTGCCTTACGATGACTGCCGGTACGACCCAGCTTGACTCCACTCTTACGATGGCGCATAGTCAAAAATCCTTAAAGTTTAACGGCTACGATAAGAAAAGCGATCATCGACACGAAGGTCAGCTGGTGGCCAATTGTCTAGGCGCATACCGAGCTCTAAATCTTTAGACGCTAATACGTCTTTGATTTCGGTCAATGATTTCTTACCAAGATTTGGGGTTTTTAGTAGTTCAGTCTCTGAACGCTGTACCAAATCACCGATATAGTAAATGTTTTCAGCTTTCAAGCAGTTGGCTGAGCGAACCGTTAGTTCAAGATCGTCCACAGGGCGTAATAGCACCGGATCAACCTCTTCTTTTTCTTTCACAGGCTCAGGCGCTTCTTCAGCTTCTAGGTCAACAAAGATAGAAATCTGCTGTTGTAAAATAGTGGCTGCTTTACGAATTGCTTCTTCTGGATCGATAGTGCCATTAGTTTCAAGCTCGATGATAAGACGATCAAGATCGGTACGTTGTTCTACACGTGCGTTCTCAACCTGATAAGCAACACGCAGTACTGGACTAAAACTTGCATCAAGCTTTAAGCGTCCAATCGCTTTAGTGTCACCATCTTCACGGCGCTGGTTTGCTGGCTCATATCCACGACCCATTACCACACGCAAACGCATCTTAAGATGACCACGGTCGCTTAATGTACCTAATACCAATTCTGGATTGATAATGTCGACATTATGCGGCAACGTGATGTCTGCAGCAGTAATAGTGCCTGGACCTTGTTTATCCAAGGTCAAGAATACTTCATTTTGGTCATGAAGGGTGATTGCCAAGCCTTTTAAGTTCAAAAGCAAGTCAAGCACGTCTTCTTGTAGTCCTTCAAGCGTTGAATATTCATGGTCAACACCATCAATCTCAGCTTCAATGACTGCAGCACCAGGTAATGAAGATAACAAGATGCGACGTAAGGCATTACCTAAAGTATGCCCAAAGCCGCGTTCTAACGGTTCGAGCGTGACTTTCGCAATTGTTTCATTAACCGTATCCACGTTAATGGCGTTCGGCGTTAGAAACTCAGTTGCACTTAGCATCATGATGTCACCTCGATTTATTAAACTGGTTTAATTAACGTCAATTGCTCAATGCTATTATTATAACATCGAGCAGTACGTTACTTACTTAGAGTATAGCTCAACGATCAAGCTTTCGTTGATTTCAGCAGGTAGATCAATGCGATCAGGCGCTTGTTTAAACGTGCCCTGTAGCTTGCTGTGGTCAACATCTAGCCATTCTGGAATACCACGTTGTGTCGCTAGTTCAATAGCGTTTTTAATACGTAGTTGTTCGCGAGACTTCTCACGGATAGCGACGACATCACCATCTTGCAACTGAATTGATGGAATGTTCACACGAACAAACTCATCGCGGCCAGCTTTTTTTACCATCACAGTGCGATGGCTAACTAGCTGACGTGCTTCAGCACGAGTTGAGCCAAAGCCCATGCGATAAACGACGTTATCAAGGCGACTCTCAAGCATTGCTAGTAGGTTTTCACCAGTAGCGCCACGCTTACGAGCAGCTTCTTTATAGTAGTTAGCAAACTGACGCTCTAGTACACCGTAGATACGCTTAACTTTTTGTTTTTCACGTAACTGTAGAGAGTACTCTGAGCTCTTATTACGGCTGACACCATGTTGACCAGGTGGACGAGCCGCTTTTTTCGTTTTTACGTCATATGGTTTAACACCAGACTTAAGGCCTAAGTCTGTACCTTCACGACGTGATAATTTGAGTTTTGGTCCAATATAACGGGCCATTGTTATGTCTCCTATAAGCTCTTATGATAAAAAGCTTCGTCTTTAATATTAGACGCGGCGCTTTTTCGGCGCACGGCAACCATTGTGTGGGATTGGGGTCACATCAGAGATGCTGTTAACTTTATAACCCAATGCACCAAGTGCTCTTACCGCAGACTCACGACCCGGTCCTGGTCCTTTGACCAAAACGTCGATATTCTTAACACCGTATTCTTGAGCCGCTTTACCAGCGACTTCAGCTGCAACCTGAGCTGCAAATGGTGTAGATTTACGTGAACCACGGAAGCCTTGTCCACCTGAAGTGGCCCAAGCCAGTGCATTACCTTGACGATCGGTAATCGTAACAATGGTGTTATTAAAAGACGCATGGATATGGGCAACGCCCTCCGATACTGAACGACGAGTCACTTTTTTGCGACTACGAGTGTCTTTAGCCATCTTTTAGCTTCCTAAGTTAATTATCTTTTGAGAGGGCGTGTCGGACCCTTACGAGTACGAGCGTTGTTCTTGGTGTTCTGACCTCTAACTGGTAGGTTACGGCGATGGCGGATGCCACGGTAACAACCAAGATCAACCAAGCGCTTGATATTCATTGACACTTCACGACGAAGATCACCTTCAGTCATGTAATTTGCAACTTGTGCACGGATAGCATCTAACTGTGTATCATCTAACTGGCTAACTTTAGTAGTAGGGGCAATGCCAACTGCTTCTAAGATTTTCTGAGCAGTGGTACGACCTATACCAAAGATATAAGTTAGTGAAATAACAGCATGCTTATTATCCGGAATGTTTACGCCGGCAATACGAGCCATTGATTTCTCTCCATTAAAGAAAAATAAGCTTTATTCATTAATAAAGCGTTATTTTTCAGATTTGTTGCTGTCAATACTAAAGCTTTTATAATTATTATCGCTGCTTCAACTTGATAACAAGTCTCTTCATTGACCATTTTATAAAAGATTTTGCATAAACTACGGCAAGTGGCGGATGATATCGCATCCGCCGTTATTTTTCAAGTATTAATTTTATAAAACCAATAAGCGTGACGCTTTATGTCTTTAAAACATTAACCTTGACGTTGCTTGTGGCGAGGTTCTGCGGTACAAATAACATGTACACGACCTTTACGGCGCACAACTTTACAGCTACCACAAATCTTCTTAACTGATGCTTGAACTTTCATAGCATACTCCTTTGAGATATCGTACCGCTCATTTAAGGTTGAGTGGGCGATTGAATTAACGTCTGATCATGATATTGATGGGTCATCAAATGCGCTTGGATTTGCGAAATGAAGTCCATTACCACAACCACCATAATCAGTAATGACGTACCACCAAGTTGAAACGGCACACCAAACGATGACTGCACGACCATTGGCATTAAACAAATAACCGTCATATACATCGCGCCAATAAAGGTCAGTCGGTTTAATACATGATCAAGGTAACGCTGAGTTTGTTGTCCGGGGCGAATACCTGGGATATACGCACCACTACGTTTAAGGTTTTCAGCAACTTCACGCGGACTAAATACCAATGCCGTGTAAAAGTAACAGAAGAAAATAATCATTGCGCCAAACAGAACCAAATACAGCGGCTGCCCTGGAGACAACACCAATGCCATATTTTGTAATATCTTTTGTGTAAAAGTAGGATCAGCCGATTGACCAACCCATTGTCCTAAACTTGCTGGAAACAACAATAACGAGCTGGCAAAAATAGCGGGAATAACCCCTGCCATATTTAGCTTAAGCGGCAAATGCGACTGCTGCTGAGCATAAATTTTGCGACCTTGTTGTTGCTTCTGCGCATAGTTTACTGGGACACGGCGCTGCGCTCGTTCAATATAAACGATACCGGCAGTCACCGCGATGCCTAGCAATACAAAGATAAAAAGTACAATCAAGTTCATCTGCCCTTGATTGACCTGTTCGATAGACTGCGAAATCATACCTGGCGTACCAGCCACAATACTCGCAAAGATGAGCATTGAGATACCATTACCCACGCCGCGTTCTGTAATTTGCTCACCAAGCCACATTAGGAACATAGCGCCAGCTACCAATGAGGTAACCGCTGGAATATAAAAAGTCAAACCAGTAGATAAGGTAAGATTCTGACTGATAAGGCCAGCACACATTCCTAATGACTGTACTAGTGCTAATCCAAGTGTCCCTTGACGGGTGTACTTGTTTAGCTTACGTCGTCCCGCTTCGCCTTCTTTTTTGAGGGCTTCAAGCGATGGCAATACCGCCGACATCATCTGAACGATAATAGATGCTGAAATATATGGCATGATGCCAAGTGCCATGATGGACATACGTTCTAGTGCACCACCTGAGAACATGTTAAACATGCTCAAAATGGTATTTTCGTTGCGCGAAAACAGATCAGCCAAGTTAACCGGATTGATACCCGGTACTGGAATATGTGACCCTAAACGATAAACAATCAATGCGCCGATTAAGAATAATAAACGCGTCCATAATTCATCATACTTACGTATAAAGGCAAATGGATTGAGCGGTATACCAGTCGATGACATTGATTGTTTTGACACGTTACTACTCCTCGATGCTACCACCAGCAGCTTCGATTGCTTGCTTGGCGCCTTTAGTCACTTTGATACCTTTAAAAGTATAAGCTTTAGTGACTTCGCCTGACAACATAATACGAACGCGTTTCATGTCATGACGGATAACGTTAGCAGCTTTTAGTGTTTCAATGCTAACCACATCGCCTTCGACTTTGTTTAATTCAGACAGACGAACTTCAGCAGTCGTCATTGCCATTTTACTGGTAAAGCCAAATTTTGGTAGGCGACGATATAAAGGCATTTGACCACCTTCAAATCCTGAGCGGATGCTAGAACCTGAACGAGATTTCTGACCTTTTACACCGCGACCACCAGTTTTGCCAAGACCTGAACCGATACCACGACCACGACGTTGGGCAGTTTTTTTCGCGCCAACACCTGGTGATAATTCATTTAATCTAAGTCCCATTACGCTTCCTCCACTTTTACCATGTAGTTGACGCGATTGACCATACCACGGGTTGAAGGAGTATCTTCTACTTCAACAGTATGACCAATACGGCGTAAACCCAATCCTTTCAAGCTCGCTTTGTGGCTCTTGAGGCGATGGGCACCCGATTTAAATTGAGTGACTTTCATTTTTTTCATCGTAACTCACCTAGTTTCTAAGTTAACCCAAGATTTCGTCTACAGATTTACCACGTTTTGCTGCCATCTTTTCTGGAGTTGACATATCACGTAAACCGTTGAATGTTGCACGTACAACGTTTGCCGTGTTGGTAGAACCATGAGATTTCGTTAAAACGTCTTTAACACCAGCAACTTCTAATACTGCACGCATTGCGCCACCAGCGATTACACCAGTACCTTCAGATGCAGGCTGCATGTAGACTTTACTAGCACCATGACGTGCTTTGATCGGATGGAACAATGTTGCACCATCAAGCTCAACAGTAATCATGTTGCGCTTAGCAGCTTCAAGTGCTTTTTGGATAGCAGCTGGCACTTCACGTGCTTTACCACGACCAAAACCAACACGGCCATTGCCATCACCCACTACGGTTAGCGCAGTAAATGAGAAAATACGACCACCTTTAACCACTTTTGCAACGCGATCAACGGTAACTAAGCGTTCTACTAGACCGTCAGTCTGTTCATTTTTATCATTTTTATCATTTCTAGCCATGATTAAAACTCCAATCCGTTTTCGCGAGCAGCTTCAGCTAAAGCTTTTACTCGACCATGATATTTAAAACCACTACGGTCAAAGGCAACTTTAGTAATACCAGCTGCTTTTGCGCGTTCTGCGATCAATTGGCCCACAGACGTCGCTGCATCAACGTTACCAGTTGCACCTGAACGTAAGCTGCTGTCTAAGGTAGATGCCTGAGCAATCACTTCACCACCGTTTGGAGAGATAATTTGGGCATAAATATGTCTTGGGGTGCGATTAACCGTTAAGCGATTTACGCCTAAAAAACGGATATGTGCACGGGTTTTCTTTGCTCGACGTAGACGAGCTGCTTTTTTATCAAACATTTCAACTCACCTTATTTTTTCTTGGCTTCTTTGCGAATCACATGCTCGTCACTATAACGAATACCTTTACCTTTATAAGGCTCTGGTGGGCGGAAACCGCGGATATTAGCCGCTGCTTGACCAAGCTGCTGCTTATCGTTTGATTTTAAAACGATTTCAGTTTGCGTTGGGGTTTCAGCTGATACACCTTCAGGTAGCGTATATTCTACTGGATGTGAGTAACCAACGTTTAGCGTTACTTTATTACCAGTAGCTTGAGCGCGATAACCAACACCAATAAGTTGAAGGCGTCTTTCAAAACCTTCATTTACGCCTATTACTAAATTGTTTAGTAAAGAGCGCATGGTGCCAGTATGCATCATGGCTTCTTTTGAATCGGCTGCAGGTGAGAGAAGAATTGCATCATCTTCCTGTTTTAGCTCGACCAATTCATGCAGGCGTAAAGACATATTGCCATTTTTGCCTTTAACTTCGACCTGCCGATCGTTCAAAGTAACACTTACGCCGCTAGGCAGTGCTACTGGGGCTTTAGCCACACGAGACATAGGAATATTCCTTAAAAAAATTAACTTACTTTTATTAGCGAAAAAACTAACAGGCTAAAAAGCGTGTTAGTTTAGCATAATTGACTGCATTAGGCACCTATCAATGTTAAAAAATATGTATGATAAAATTGATAAGTGCCCAACGAAGATCAAGTAGACTTTATCGTCTCGTTACCGATAGCAATGATTGCTAATTAAGCAACGAATGCAACGATTTCACCACCGATACCAGCAGCGCGTGCAGCACGATCGCTCATGATACCTTGGCTGGTTGATACGATAGCAACACCCATACCTTGTTTAACAGTAGGGATAGCGTCTTTACCGCGATGCTGGCGTAGGCCAGGACGGCTATAACGTTGGATCGTTTCAATAACCGCTTTGCCTTCGAAGTATTTTAACTCGATGGTCAAAGTTGCTTTGTTATTTTCTTGCTCAGTCACAACAGCGCTGGCTACATAACCTTCGCTTACTAATAAGTCAGCGATTGATTTACGTAGTTTAGAGCTCGGCATTGCTACCGATACTTTATTAGCCATTTGTGCGTTACGAATACGGGTTAGCATATCCCCAACGGTATCTTGCATACTCATATCGTTACTCCTTACCAGCTTGCTTTACGAACACCAGGCACATCGCCTTGCATGACACGCTCACGCAGCATATTGCGTGATAAGCCAAACTTGCGGAAGTAACCGTGAGGACGACCAGTGATAGCACAACGGTTGCGTAGACGTACTGGTGATGCGTTGCGTGGTAGGGCTTGTAGCTCTAGCATCGCTTCCATACGCTCTTCGTCTGATGCGTTGATATCACTGATAGTTTCTTTTAGCTTAATACGCTTTTCAGCATATTTAGCAACCATTTTTTCGCGTTTTAATTCGCGGTTAATCATGCTCTTCTTTGCCATAACGTCTTTACCTTATTTAAATGGGAAGCCGAATGCTTTAAGCAACGCACGACCTTCTTCATCATTACCAGCTGACGTGGTGATGGTCACATCCATACCGCGGATACGATCAATCTTGTCAAAGTCTACTTCTGGGAATACGATTTGTTCTTTGATACCCAATGAGTAGTTACCACGTCCGTCAAAGGCTTTAGGTGAAAAACCGCGGAAATCACGAATACGAGGAATTGCAATGGCAATGAGACGATCTAAAAATTCGTACATTTGCTCACCGCGCAGCGTTACTTTACAGCCAATTGGCCATTCTTCACGAATTTTAAAGCCAGCAACTGATTTGCGCGCTTTGGTGACGACAGGTTTTTGACCAGCGATAGCGGTCATGTCAGCTACAGCACCTTCAAGCAATTTTTTGTCTTGAGACGCGCCGCCTACACCCATATTAAGCGTGATTTTAGTGATTTTAGGCACTTGCATCACGTTCGCCAAACCAAGCTCTTCTTTGATTTGTTGCTTTAATTCTTCGTTATATAAAGATTTTAATCTTGCCATTACCATTACACCCTTAGTGTCTTACGCAGTCGCCACTACTTCACCGTTCGAACGATAGACGCGTTGTTTCTTGCCGTCTTCACCGAACTGATAAGTAATACGATCAGCTTTTTGGGTTTGCGCATTTAAAATTGCGACATTTGAGATATGCAAAAAAGCTTCTTGCTTAACGATGCCACCTTCAGTACCAGTTGCCTGATTTGGTTTCTGATGTTTGGTGACAATGTTGATGCCTTCAACTTTAATACGATCGTTTTTTACAGCTTGTACAGTACCTTGCTTGCCTTTGTCTTTCCCAGCAATCACGATAACTGTATCGCCTTTACGTAATTTTGACATGGATTACCTCACAATACTTCTGGTGCTAGTGATACAATTTTCATAAACTGATCACCACGTAGTTCACGAGTTACCGGTCCAAAAATACGAGTTGCTATCGGTGCTTTGTTTTGGTTCAACAATACCGCAGCATTGTCATCAAAACGCAGAACTGAACCATCAGGACGACGAACGCCTTTTTTGGTACGTACAACTACAGCATTCATCACGTCGCCTTTTTTAACACGACCACGCGGAATGGCTTCTTTAACCGTTACTTTAATAATGTCGCCAACTGATGCATAACGACGATGAGAGCCACCCAGTACTTTAATGCACTGAACTCGTCTTGCACCGCTATTGTCTGCAACTTCCAGCATCGATTCAACCTGAATCATAGCGTTACTCCACACGTATGAGCAATAAAAACCAGTTGCTGCCGCTAGCACAGAATGAGTAGTCGGCATTTTAATATTAATAACCGCTGCTACTCTTAATGTGAGTGATATACGCTCGGCGCAATCAGCATCCTTAAAAAGGCGGCTATTTTAACAGCTTCTGGCTTTTAATGCAATTTACTTAGATTTTTTCTACTTTTTCAACCACTTCAACCAAAGTCCAAGACTTGGTTTTTGAGATTGGACGCGTTTCTTTGATGCGGACAAGGTCGCCTTGTTGACAAACGTTATCTTCATCATGAGCCTTGATTTTTGTAGAACGACGAAGCTGTTTGCCATACAAAGGATGACGAACCAGACGCTCAATCAAAACTGTGATGGATTTGTCCATCTTGTCGCTGACAACTCGTCCTGTCAATACGCTAGCATTAGCTGTTTGATTGTTATCGCTCATGAGTCGCCTCGTTGTTTCTCGTTAATCAAAGTCTGAATCTGAGCAATCGTGCGACGATTGCTTCTGACTTCATGGGTGTTACCCAACTGACCCGTTGCTTTAGCCATACGAATACGGAAAGCATCAAGTTGCTTTTCATCAAGTAACTGAGTCAGTTCTTCTAATGATTTATCACGTAATTCACTGATCTTCATTACATTATCGTCCGCTTAACAATGGTAGTTTTAAAGGGCAGTTTTGCTGCAGCAAGCGTTAACGCTTCGCGAGCAAGTTCTTCTGAAACCCCTTCGAGTTCATATAGCACTTTACCAGGTTTGATTTCGCATACCCAATACTCGACTGGACCTTTACCTTTACCCATACGTACTTCTAGTGGTTTGTTGGTAATAGGTTTGTCTGGGAATACACGAATCCAAATCTTACCGCCACGCTTAATTTTACGAGTGATGGTACGACGTGCTGCTTCGATTTGACGGGCAGTCATACGACCACGAGTCAACGATTTTAGACCAATTTGTCCGAATGCAACGGTGCTTCCACGGTGAGCAAGACCTGTGTTACGACCTTTGTGCATTTTACGAAACTTGGTACGTTTTGGCTGTAACATAGTTTAACCTCTGTCTGTGTTTCGACGGTTTCCGTTTCCACGACCACGGCGTTTTGGCGCACGAGTCTGCTCTTCTTTGACGGGATTATACACGCTGTTCATACCGTCAAGGATTTCGCCACGGAAAATCCAAACTTTTACACCGATAGTGCCGTATGTGGTTTCTGCACGAATTGACGCGTAGTCAATATCAGCGCGGAGTGTATGCAATGGCACACGACCTTCACGGTACCATTCAGTACGAGCAATCTCAGCACCGCCAAGACGGCCAGACAGCTCAACTTTAATACCTTTAGCACCAGAACGCATGCTGTTCTGTACGGCGCGTTTCATCGCACGACGGAACATAACACGGCGCTCAAGCTGGCTGCCGATACCGTCTGCTACCAAACGTGCATCAAGATCAGGTGATGTGATTTCTTCAATGTTGACCTGAGCAGGTACGCCCATAATTTTGGTCAATTCTTTTTGAAGTCTTTCGATATCTTCGCCTTTTTTACCGATAACAATACCAGGACGCGCAGTGGCGATGGTAATCTTAGCAGCACCAGTAGGACGCTCAATCATAATGTTGCTGATCATAGCGTTGTCTAGTTTTTTGCGTAGATACTCACGAACTTGAATGTCGTTGATGAGGTATTCTGAGTATTGTTTAGGGTTAGCATACCAGTTTGCGTTATGCTTTTTGACAACACCAAGACGAATTCCGATTGGATGTACTTTTTGACCCATAACTTATTCTCCTACCTTTATAGTGATGTGACAAGTACGCTTACTGATACGATCAGCGCGACCTTTAGCACGTGGTAGGATACGTTTTAGCGTAATGCCTTCATCAACGTAGATGGTTGATACTTTAAGAGTATCGATATCTAAACCGTTGTTGTGTTCGGCATTGGCGATGGCTGAGTCAAGACATTTCTTAACGAAGACAGCGCCTTTTTTATTACTATACGTTAGGATATCCAAAGCACGCTCGATAGATTTGCCACGAACTTCATCAGCAACGAGTCTAACTTTTTGTGCCGATATGGCGGCACCGCGTAATTTTGCAGTTACTTCCATGGTAAGCACCTTATCTCTTAGCTTTCTTGTCAATGCCATGACCACGATATGTACGAGTCGGGGCAAATTCACCTAGTTTATGACCAACCATCTGCTCGCTTACGATAACCGGTACGTGAGTACGGCCGTTGTGAACAGACAAGGTTAGGCCAACCATTTGTGGCAAAATCATCGAGCGGCGCGACCAAGTTTTAATTGGTTTGCGTGAGTTGGTGTCTAATGCATTCTCAACTTTAGCAAATAAGTGCGCGTCTATGAATGGACCTTTTTTCAATGAACGAGGCATGAAATTCTTCCTTTATTTCTTCTTGGCGCGGCGGCGGATGATCATACTGTCAGTACGCTTATTATGACGCGTTTTAAGTCCTTTAGACTTCTGACCCCAAGGGCTGGTTGGATGGCGACCTTTGTTACGACCTTCACCACCACCGTGTGGGTGATCAACCGGGTTCATAGCGACACCACGAACAGAAGGACGAACACCGCGCCAACGTGAAGCACCGGCTTTACCAAGTGATTTCAAGTTATTTTCAGTGTTAGAAACTTCACCAATAACAGCACGGCAGTTCACGTGTACGCGGCGAGTTTCACCTGAGCGTAGACGTAGAATAGCATAAATACCGTCACGACCTAGTAGCTGAACGCTGGCACCCGCAGAACGAGCTAGCTGTGCACCTTTACCGATTTTAAGTTCGATATTGTGTATCACAGTACCCAATGGGATGTTTTTCAGTGGTAAGCAGTTACCTGGACGGATTGGAGAGTTCTCTCCTGACATGACGGTATCGCCAACTGCTTGTTTTTTAGCAGCAATGATATAGCGACGTTCGCCGTCAGCGTACTTAAGTAAAGCAATGTGTGCAGTACGGTTAGGATCGTATTCGATACGCTCAACCACAGCTGGGATATTGTCTTTAGTACGTTTAAAATCGATAATACGATAATGCTGCTTATGACCACCACCAACGTGACGAGTCGTGATGCGACCATTATTGTTACGACCACCTGACTTACTTTTTGATTCGAGAAGCGCTGCAAAAGGACGACCTTTGTAAAGGTGTGGATGCACCACTTTTTCAACAAAACGACGGCCTGGTGATGTTGGCTTTGCTTTTACGATAGGCATGAGTGTAATCCTTATTCGTTGTTCGCTGTTTCACTAGTAGAAGCAGTCATGTTTGCGACTTCTTCACCAGCATCAGCCATTTGTACATCTTGACCAGCTTTTAAGGTAACGTAGGCTTTTTTATAGTCATTACGACGGCCGATATTTTTACCAAAACGCTTTGTCTTACCTTTAACATTCAAAGTGTTTACTTTTAAAACTTCAACGCCTTCGAACATCATCTCAACCGCTTTTTTGACTTCAAGCTTAGTAGCATTAGAGTCAACTTTAAATACCTGTACACCAAGTGAGTCGCCAAGCATTTGAGATTTTTCTGAGAATACAGGCCCTCTTAAGACCTGATAAAGTCTTGCGTTATTCATGCTAGTGCTTCCTCAAATTGTTTCGCAGCTTCAACTGACATGATTACTTTATCAAAAGCAATCAAGCTCACTGGATCCACTTCGTTTGTACCAAGTACATTGACGTGTGGGATGTTGCGCGCAGCTAAGTATAGATTTTCGTCAACTTCTTTGGTGACGATGAGTGCACGAGGTGCGCCCAAATCATTTAACTTTGCAATCAGCTCTTTGGTCTTAGGACCAGAAACGCTTAGCTCTTCAACCAAAATCAAACGCTCTTGGCGAATCAATTCGGCTAGGATGCACTGCATCGCACCGCGATACATTTTGCGGTTAACTTTCTGTGACCAATCTTGTGGTTTGGCTGCGAATGCACGACCACCTGAACGCCAGATTGGGCTACGAATAGAACCTGCACGAGCGCGACCAGTACCTTTTTGGCGCCATGGCTTGATGCCACCACCAGAAACTTCGGCACGGGTTTTCTGAGCGCGTGTACCTTGACGAGCACCAGCAAGATATGCGGTGACGACCTGATGCACTAATGCTTCGTTGAATTCACGACCGAAAGCCGTATCAGAAAGCTCAACTGCCGCCCCTGTAACTGTTTTTAAATCCACGTTAATCCCCTTGCTTAGGCTTTGACTGACGGACGTACGATGACATCGCCACCGGTGGCACCTGGGATAGCACCCTTGATGACAAGTAACCCTTTTTCAACATCAACCGATATCACTTCTAGGCCCTGAACGGTAACGCGTTTGTTACCCATTTGACCTGGCATTTTTTTGCCTTTGAAGACTTTACCTGGTGACTGGTTTTGACCAGTTGAACCAAGGACACGGTGAGACACTGAGTTACCATGAGTGGCATCTTGCATGCTAAAGTTGTGACGCTTTACGCCGCCTTGAAAGCCTTTACCTTTACTCTGTCCTGTGACATCTACAATCTGACCTTGTTCGAACAAGTCAGCTAGGATCTCACCACCAATTTCACGACCTTCAAGATCGCTGTCATTGGCACGAAATTCCCATACACCACGGCCAGCTGCAACGCCAGCTTTAGCGAAGTGACCTTTCTGTGCAGCAGTTACGCGGCTGTCACGACGAGTACCTGTGGTAACTTGAATGGCTTGATAGCCATCTACATCAGTATTTTTTACTTGAGTAATGCGGTTAGCATGGACCTCAACCACTGTAACAGGAATAGATTCGCCTGCTTCAGTGAAGATACGGGTCATGCCGCATTTTTTACCGACTAAACCGATCGCCATTTTAGACCTCTTTATATCTTATATTAATGGGTTGGGTGTGTTTTGCATTAACCCAAAGCAATTTGAACGTCAACACCCGCCGCTAAGTCTAACTTCATTAGCGCATCCACAGTTTTGTCGGTAGGCTGAACGATATCAACCATACGCTTGTGAGTACGGATTTCGTACTGGTCACGAGCGTCTTTATTAACGTGTGGTGAGGTTAGAACGTTGAAGCGCTCAATGCGAGTCGGCAACGGTACAGGACCACAAACTTGCGCACCGGTGCGCTTTGCAGTATCAACGATCTCTTGTGCAGATTGATCAATCAGACGATGATCAAAAGACTTAAGACGGATACGGATTCTCTGGTTAGCCATGCCAGCAAGCTCCTAATATGTGCTTTTGTCATTCTTGCTTTGCAAAGATATGAGCAAAAGCCGTTTGGTTAAATATTCACTTTAAGCGGCCTTCTGTTCTTAACCAGAATGAGTTCGTTACCGGAACTTATAGCGTGCCAAAAGCAAAATAGTTTAAAGCCCCGCCGACCCTTCCATTATAGGATGTCAGCAAAGGCATAATGAAATAGTGCTAGAAACGATGCTCTAGCTGTCATAGCGCCAGCTGTTTAATTGGCTGCGCATATATAATTCAGTGGTGTGTATTATACATAGTATTTCGCTCATTGCAAGAGTAATATCGGCGGTGTTTTGAGATATCCCCCTTTATAAACAAGCGCTTTTATCAATAATTTTCTTATCAAAACCTCAATTAAGATACTTTATAATGGTATAAATTTACTCTATCATTAATCTAAAACGATGTCATATTGCTCTTGGGTATAGAGATTTTCGACCTCAAAGGTAATCACTCTACCTAATAGATACTCTAAATCTGCGACGGTGTCTGATTCGGTGGTCAATAGTAAGTCAATGACGGCAGCATGGGCAACCACAGTGAATTTCTTGGGCGAGTTATAAGTTCGCGCACAGCGCATAATCTCGCGAAATATCTCAAAGCAAACGGTTTCGGCCGTTTTAACAAAGCCGCGACCCTGACAGGTTGAGCAAGGTTCACATAGCTGCTGTCCAAGCGACTCACGGGTACGTTTACGCGTCATTTCAACCAGCCCAAGCTCACTGACTTGGGTAATTTTGGTTTTGGCGTAGTCTTGCGCTAGCTGCGCTTGCAGGCTCTCTAAAATATCGTCTTTATGCTGCTGCTCAAGCATATCAATAAAATCTAAGATAATAATGCCGCCAAGATTTCTTAGGCGTAGCTGGCGTGCGATGGCGTGAGTGGCTTCTAAATTGGTCTTATATACCGTATCTTCTAACGAGCGCCCGCCGACAAAAGAGCCGGTATTGACATCAATGGTGGTCATGGCTTCGGTTTGATCGATAATCAGATAGCCACCAGACTTTAAATCGACACGACGTTTTAGGGCATCACGCAAATCATCCTCGACACGGTGGATATCAAACAAGGAAGGCTCGGCGGTATAATGCACAATACGGTCGTAGACGAAAGGCACAAACTCTTTAGCAAAATAACGGACTTGCTCATATATTTGCGCGTTATCAATCACCACTTTTTCGGTATCGGCATGCACCAAGTCACGAATGGAGCGCAGAGGCAGTGATAATTCTTGATAAATAAGTTCAGAGCTTTGATTTGGTTTGGTTTCTTGGCGACGGGCGCAAATGGTGCGCCAGAGCTGCAATAGATAGTAAATATCTTCTTCGAGTTTATTCACCGGTACGCGCTCAGCGGCGGTACGCGCAATCAGGCCACCTTGTAGGTTGACCGTTTGCATCAGGCTCGCAAGTTCAGTCTTGAGACGAGTACGTTCTTCTTCGCCATCAATACGCTGCGAGATACCGATATGATCGCTCGATGGCAGATAGACCAAGTAACGTGATGGCAGCGATATATTGGTAGTTAAACGAGCGCCCTTGCTACCGAGCTGGTCTTTGGTAACTTGCACTAAGATACGTTGGCCTTCGTGCAGCCGATGCTGGATAAGAGATTTTGTAACGGCTACAACCTCAGTACTGTGCGCACTGACCACAGGTGGCGTTACCGCCAAATCATCAGCGGTAGCTTCGATAACAGGACGTTCGTTATCAGTATTTTCTGAGGTCTTACTTTTGCTCTCGCTGACAGGACGCGGTTCGCGCTGCATATCATTGACATGTAAAAACGCGGTGCGTGACTGGCCGATGTCGACAAAAGCCGCTTGCATACCAGGAAGCACGCGTACTACCGTGCCCAAATAAATATTGCCGACCAAGCCCAGTTTATGATGACGCTCGATATAAATCTCGCCCAACACCCCGTTATCTAACACGGCGACGCGCGATTCCATGGGACTAATATTAATCAGCAGCTCTTCGGACATAATATTTTCTCTTAGCACTCAGCTTTCTTGTGAAGCGTTCATCGTTTGGTAGCCTCACAGTGTACCAAATGCACCTTGGGTTTGCCCATTATCCTAGCGTGTCATTATGTGCAGATAATTGAGTGATAGCCTTTTGCCATCTCATGTAAGACCAACCATCTAATTATCCTACATCAAATACGCGCTACTCTCACCTATCTGTTTACTCAGTTTATTTCTTCAGTGCTTAGGTTTTCTTATTGCCGCTAACAGTTGTGATGTTTTTAATCAACGCCACAGTTTGTGCCAGCGGTAAACCAACCACATTGGTATAGCTGCCATTAATGCGGCTTACCCAGGCGGCGCCCAAACCCTGAATACCGTAGCCACCAGCTTTATCAGCAGGCTCGCCGCTGTCCCAATAGTTTTCCATCATCTCTTCGGTTAAAGGAATAAAGGTGACATCGGTGCGCTCAGTGATTTGTTGTTGATTCACGATTTGAAATGCTCTGCCGGAGTTTGGAGAGCTTGAAGGCTTAACAGATAACAATACTTGAGTTGCTTGCACTGCTGTCCATACTTGGTGGGTGACATCAGACATCTGTTGCCACATGCGATAAGCGTCTTCACGGCTGTCAGGCTTGACCAATACCGTTTTGCCATCGGCTAAGACGCCAATGGTATCAGCGGTTAAAATAATTAGAGATGCAGATAGATCAGTTTGACTGTCGTTTAGCTTTTTATTTAGTTCTTTATTCAATTGCTCTAGCGCCGCTTCTGCTTTGCTAGCAACCATACGTTCAATGTAATCTTTAGGAGATTCATTCACATGCGGCGTTTCATCAATATCGACGCTCATGACCGTAAAGTTTAGTTGCGCTCTGGTTAGTAGCTCATGACGACGCGGTGAGCCAGACGCTAAAATGAGATTCATTGTGATAACTCTTATTTTATAAATTTATGGTTTTTCAGCTTTATGAAACAAATAAATGTAAAAAACTAGCGGGCAAATCTCCGTAATGCTAATAACACTAATGGCCAGCTGATGATACTCATAAATAACGATAAGGCAGATTGGGCAACAAAGGTATTTTGGATAAATAGCTGCAATATCCATAAGCTGACTTGGAAAACAACCAATCCTAGGCTTGCAATAAGCCAAGCGCTAATGGTATTAAGCTGTCTGATATAGATACTGGTGATTTTGATGACCATCGCTACCATAACGGCAGCGAAGGCTTGCTGACCTAAGTGGGTATCCATTAATAAATCAGCGATAATGCCAATAGCAAAGGCGCTGAAAATCCCGACATAGCGCGGCTGAAACAGTAACCAAAAAATCAGCACCATGACCATGACCATTGGGCGCAGGGCGGCCATACTTGGGCTTAAAGGATAGACGCTCAGCGATGAGGCAATAATAAAACTCAGTATAATCAAGGCCGGGAGTACCCCAGTTGCATCATCAAAATCCGCGTATGCCATGAATACTTACCTTTAGCGAGAGTTTAGCAGCTATTTAATCGTTCAGTTAATATTGAAAAGAGTAGCAGCGCTAGTTGACCAAATAATTTTGAATACTATTTATCTTATCTGTCTATCCAGACGTCTATGTAAATGTCTGTGCAAATGTCTAGGGTATCAATGAGGACACGCAATGCGGGCTTATGAGTAAGCTGACAAGCCCTTAGTTTTCTTTAATACCGGCATTTCTTCTATTAACCAGTTTATCTTGCAGCACCAACACATAAGCGTTATCAATAAAATTTGCTGCCGGCGTGACTTCAATACTTCTAAAGTTATCCTCTTGCGTGTCTTCGACATGGGCGATACGACCAACGCGATAGCCCGCCGGAATACGTCCGCCCAAGCCTGAAGACACCAGCTCATCACCGACGCGCACATCTGAGGTCTTAAAGACGTAGTTGAGACGTAATGAGGTCGGTATGCCCTCGCCCGTGACGATAGCGCGCTGTCCGGTGCGTTTGACGGTCACAGCAACCGATTGCTGCTCATCGGTAATCAGCAATAAGCGACTGGTATTAGGATAGACATTAATAATCTGACCTAAAATGCCCACTTCATCGATGACCGTTTGACCGACTTGCACGCCATCTTGCTCGCCTTTATTAAGTACCACAATTTGCCTGAGCAGATTGGTATCCGTTCCAATCACTTGCGCGAGGTTTAAATCAAATTGCTCAGGGCGCGTGGTCGATAAAATACCTTGCAAACGCGCGTTCTGTGCCAAGACATAATCCTGCTGCTGCAGCTTGGCTTGGGCATGGATAAGTTGCGTTTTTAGCTGCATGTTTTCACGGCGTAGCGCTTCTTTCGACTGCAAGCTGCCGCTCGACCAGTGTTTTGCATAACTTGGTAATAACGACAGCTCATAAATAGGCTGCATGGCGGCATGGGTGGTCGAGCGTATCGGCTTAAACCATTCTGGATTCTTGCTATCAAACCACATCAATACCAGCGCCACTACCAATACGATAGCAGTCTTACGAAGCGCGAGCGGCTGACGAGCAAAAATACTTGGAATCATAATTGGTCTAATCTAGAGGTTTTAAGGTGAGCAACAGTTGTGATGCGCCATAAGAGCAACAAATATCAGCATATAGCGTCAGTTCAAAATAATGTCGATATATTATTAGCGACGTTTAGCTGCTATCGTACTGCTATCGCATTTTGGTATGGCTAAATGTCATTAAAGGCAACCTTATTGGCTACCTTTAATAGGAAAAAACAAATAGAATCAAACAATTCTTATAGCGCTTTAATATTCACAACTTAAACAAAAATCATATTTAGGCTTTTGTTGTTGATAAAATCAAGCGCAATACCGCCGCCACGGCTGACACAAGTCAATGGCTCTTCAGCGACCGTTACAGGCAGACCGGTTTCTTTAGAGATAAGCTTGTCTAAATCACGCAGCAATGCGCCGCCGCCAGTTAAGACAATACCACGCTCAGCGATGTCTGATGACAACTCAGGTGGCGTCTGTTCAAGTGCTGCTTTTACCGCGCTGACGATACCGCTTAATGGGTCGCTGAGGGCTTTTTGTACTTCTTCAGAATTGACCGTAAAGGTCTTTGGTACGCCTTCTGCCATGCTACGACCGCGAACTTCAACTTCTAACTGGCTGTCTTCATTTAATGCCGAACCCACCTCTTGCTTGATACGCTCAGCAGTGGTTTCACCAATCACGCAGCCATGCGTACGGCGCACATGAGTAATAATCGCTTCATCAAACATATCGCCGCCGATACGAATCGACTCGGCATAGACGCAGCCTGACAGCGCGATAACAGCAATCTCAGTCGTGCCACCGCCGATATCAACGACCATTGAACCACTGGCTTCATGCACGGGCATACCCGCACCGATAGCGGCGGCCATAGGTTCTTCTAGCAACAATACTTTGCTCGCGCCAGCCGACGATACCGCTTCACGAATCGCTTTACGCTCAACCAACGTCGATTTGCATGGCACACAAACCACCACGTTGGGCTGTGCCATAAAACGCTTGGCTTTTACTTTAGTGATAAAATGCTTGAGCATTTTTTGTGTCACTTCAAAGTCTGCAATCACGCCATCTTTTAATGGGCGAATAGCCGTGATGTTGGCAGGCGTACGACCTAGCATCTGTTTGGCATCAATACCAACGGCGGCGACGGTAGGGTTTTGGGTACGATTACTACGTAGCGCGACCACTGTAGGCTCGTCGAGCACCACCCCTTTACCAGGAATAAAGATAAGGGTGTTCGCAGTACCGAGGTCGATTGCGATATTATTTGATAAAAATCCAAACGGGTTCATGGCTAATATATCCAGCGTATTACAAATGAGGCGAATGAGGCGAACGAAATTGACTGAGGGTTACTCGTCAGTGTTGAGCAGGTCGTCGTAAGACATGACCGATGGCGCGAGTTTATCATCGCAGCAAGTCAAACCGAAGCAATAATGATGAAATGAAGAAACTGAGCTAAATTATACCGATTTAGCTCAAAAAAAACACAGAAATTTGCATCAGTACGCTAGGATTTTGCCGTTAAACGCGAAAAGATGTTACAAAGTTTGAAATGACAGAGCAGAGCATGGCATTTAATGAAACATCATTTAATTCAAACACTAACAAGGCGCGATCACCAAGTATTATTGCTGCGGCGGGTTTTGCTAAGTCATTTAAGGGCATTTACTTAACGTTTCGCTGAGCAGTGGCTGCATACTGTAACGTATTTCTGAACGCAATGCTGAGCAATTGACAATCAATCCATAACTATTGGGTCAATTTTGTAATGCTCTTTATTTGAACAAAGTTAGTAAAGATACAGCAGCAATCGATGCCCTGCTCTGTAATCTTCGGTGAGATGCTTTATAATAAAGGCACTCTTTATAAAATACTCAGGTAGATTGTTTATTTGCGTGTATTTTAAACATTATTACTTTATTTAACCCCACTCTCAACTTATTCTTCTAAGGTATTGGTTTACTTATTTTTTAAAATTTCAGTTAAAACAATTAGAATTTTAAATTCTATAAAAATCAAAAGCCTACGATAAGTTGAGATTGGCGTTTTATTTAGTTAATTATTACTTTATTCAGTTATTAGTCATTACCTATTTTTATCCCTACTCTAATAAAAACCATCCTTCACTGGAGAAACTATGTCACAGCAAACCCTCGCCGCTGAAAGCAATGTCAGCCGTCAAGAAATCTTAGAAGTCGCCCGTCTTGCACGCCTCGGTGTTGATGAAGACACCGCCAACAGCTACGCCGACGATATCAGTGATGTATTAAAATTGATGCAAACGCTTGGCAGTGTCGACACTACTGGTATCAAACCTTTATCAAACATTCATGAAGTTTGCCAAGATTTGCGCGCCGATGTCGCCAAACACGATATCAATCGCGAGCGCAATCAATCGGTCGCGCCTGCCGTAGAAGCAGGTTTATACCTTGTGCCACAAGTGATTGAATAATTGCCCCAATAATTTTTACCGTATTTCACTTTATTTAATGTTATTCACATTTTGACGGACGACACCTTATGTCTGAACTTCACCTTTTAAGTACCCAGCAGCTGATTACGGGCTTGCAAGACAAGCAATTTAGCAGTGCAGAATTAACTGAGCACTATATCAAGCGTATCGACGCGCTCGACAGTAAGATCAACAGCTTTATCACCCACACCTCCGAAACCGCGCGCGCGCAAGCACAAGCCGCTGATGAGATGCGTGCCCAAGGTGACAAGCGTCCCCTGCTTGGTGTGCCGATGGCGCATAAAGATATCTTTTGTACCCAAGGTGTCTTAACGACTTGTGGCTCAAAAATGCTGCATAACTTTGTGTCACCTTATGATGCCACTGTCGTCACCAATATCAATAAAGCCGGCATGATTAGCCTTGGTAAGCTCAATATGGATGAGTTTGCGATGGGCTCGGATAATGAGAGCTCGCATTATGGCGCGGTACACAATCCTTGGAATCTTGAGCGCGTCCCAGGTGGCTCATCAGGTGGTAGTGCCGCTGCCGTTGCCGCAGGGTTTGTTCCGGTTGCTACTGCCAGCGATACTGGTGGTTCTATCCGTCAGCCTGCTTCATTTTGTGGTTTAACCGGTATCAAACCAACTTATGGTCGTATCTCGCGCTTTGGTATGATTGCTTATGCGTCAAGCCTTGACCAAGCGGGTAGCATGGGCCGCAGTGCTATGGACTGTGCGTATCTGCTACAACCGATGATTGGTCACGACCCACGCGATGCCACTTCTATCAAGCATGATATGCCAGATTACGTGCAAGACTTAAATGATGCCGTCACAACTGCTGGCGACAACGCCAAGCCATTAGAAGGCTTACGTATTGGCGTGGCAAAAGAGTACTTTACCAAAGGCTTAGATGCTGAGGTTGAGCAAGCGGTACGTGCAGCGCTAAAACAATACGAAGCGCTTGGTGCGACGATTGTAGAGGTCAACATCACTGACCCTGAAATTACCCTTGCGACTTATTATATGCTCGCCCCTGCTGAAGCATCATCGAACCTATCACGTTTTGATGGTGTGCGTTTTGGCTATCGCTGTGACAACCCAACCGACCTGCTCGATTTATATACGCGCTCACGCTCAGAAGGCTTTGGCCCTGAAGTACAACGTCGTATTTTGACCGGTACTTATGCGCTATCCGCGGGTTACTTTGACGCCTATTACACTAAGGCTCAAAAAGTACGCCGACTCATCGTACAAGACTTTGAAGACGCTTTTAACAATTGTGATGTCATCGCCAGTCCAACCGCGCCGACCGCAGCTTATAAACTTGCTGAAGACCTTGATCCTGCAACCATGTATTTGGGGGACGTATATACCATTGGTGTTAACTTAGCGGGTTTACCTGCGCTTAGTCAGCCGGTTGGGTTAACCACAAACGGTTTGCCTATTGGTTTGCAATTGATTGGTCAATATTGGCAAGAAAGCAAACTGCTCTCTACCGCCCACCTATTCCAGCAGCATACCGACCACCATTTACAACACTCTACCATCGCGAAGGAGACGGTATAATGAACACAGCAACTACTACTGATAATGCCGCTCAGCAAGAAATTGTCCGCAAAGAGCTGTTCGTCGATGGCTATGAAGTGGTCATCGGGATTGAGATTCATTGCCAGCTCAATACTGAAAGTAAAATATTCTCCAGCGCGCCGACTGACTTTGGTCACGAACCAAATACCCAAGCCAGTATCGTTGATTTAGGCTTGCCTGGTGTTTTACCTGTATTGAATACGGGCGTGGTCGATCGTGCCTTAAAGTTTGGTATCGGTGTCAATGCTGAATTAGGTCTATTTAACACCTTTGACCGCAAAAACTACTTCTATCCTGACTTGCCAAAAGGCTATCAAATCACCCAAATGGCCAACCCTATCGTTGGCAAAGGTTATATTGACGTGGTGGTCAATGAAGGCGAGAAAAACGAATACCCTAAACGTATGGGTATCACCCGCGCGCACCTAGAAGAAGATGCGGGTAAATCCGTACACGATGCCGTCGATGGTATGACAGGCGTTGACCTTAACCGCGCAGGTACGCCACTTATCGAAATCGTCTCTGAGCCTGATATGCGCTCAGCTGCCGAAGCGATTGCTTACATCAAAGCCATTCACCAGCTGGTCACATGGCTTGGTATCTCAGATGCGATTATGGCAGAAGGCTCATTCCGCTGCGACTGTAACGTCTCTGTGCGTAAACCGGGCGCAGATTTGGGAACACGTACGGAGTTGAAAAACCTTAACTCATTCCGCTTTATCGAACGCGCCATCAATCGTGAAATCGAGCGTCAAATCGACATCATCGAGGACGGCGGTAAAGTTATCCAAGCGACGATGCTATACGATCCTGAGCGCGATGAAACCCGCACCATGCGTACCAAAGAAGACGCCAATGATTATCGCTACTTCCCTGACCCTGACTTATTGCCAGTGCGTATCGAGCAGCATACGGTCGATGCCATCAAGGCTGCGATGCCCGAATTGCCTGTTGCTCGCCGTGCACGCTTTGAAGAAGCGCTTGGACTATCAGAATACGACGCTCGCATCTTGACCGGTAGCCGTACGCTCGCCGATTATTTTGAAAATGTCGTCACTGAGGTCGGACAACAAGACGCCAAAATGGCCGCTAACTGGGTCATGGGCGATCTACTCGGTGCCCTTAACAAAGATGATAAAGACATCGCTGACTCGCCTATCAGTGCCAAACAATTGGCGGGCATGCTGGCACGTATCAAAGATGACACTTTATCGGGCAAATTGGCCAAACAAGTCTTTAGTGCGCTTTATGAGCGTGAAGGCGGCGATGCTGATGACGCTGCTGATAAAATCATCGAAGAAAAAGGGCTTAAGCAAGAAACCGATACGGGCGCAATTAAAGCCATCGTTGAAGACGTTATTGCCAAAAACCAAGCGATGGTCGATGAGTATCGCGGCGGTAAAGAAAAAGCCTTTAACGGTTTGGTTGGGCAAGTGATGAAAGCCAGCCGCGGCAGTGCTAACCCGCAACAAGTCAACCAAATCCTAAAAGAATTACTAGGTTAAGGTTGAATAACTATGTATGCAACTGACTGTGATAAGTAAAATGCCATTGTAGATTTTGACTAAAATAAATAGCCCTTGCAATATGCATAATTTTGCGTAAAATAGTCAGTCATTCGGGGCGTAGCGCAGTCTGGTAGCGCACTACACTGGGGGTGTAGTGGTCGCAGGTTCAAATCCTGCCGTTCCGACCAAACATAATATTAGGGTAGACCGTCATTGACCGTCTGCCCTTTATTTTGCCCGCTTGTAGGCTAACTACCCTCCATAGTCCTCTATCATAAAACGTGGTAATCCATGTAAAATTGCGGTATATTTTACGGTATATTTTATACCGTCATGGAAATATACCGTCATGTCTCTAACTGATAGCCAAATCAAACGTCTTAAGCCATCCGATACTTGTACACCTAGCCGACCTGACAAATATAGCGACGGTAATAACCTACGCTTGTGGGTGCGTAGCACTGGTAGCAAGGTATGGGTATGCGACTATAAATACGCTGATAAACGCCAAAGCTTGACTATTGGTAAATATCCAGCAATGAGCTTAGCCGATGCTCGCCAGCGCAATCAACAAATCAAAGACCTAATAGCACAAGGCATTAATCCTAAGCAAGATAAAAAGCGCTTGCAAGCAGATACCGACGGCACCAAAACATTTGATGCTTTAGCGCAACGCTGGCATAAGGACCGAAAACCCCACATTGCACCTACTACTCATAGTCGTGACTATTCACAGTACCAGCGCGATATTAAGCCTACTATTGGTCATCTGAACATAGATGAGATTACCGCGCCTGATATTCTTGCTATTGGCAAAGCTGTCGAAGCAAGGGGCGCTACTGACATGGCTCGACGCGCAATACGTCAAACAGGGCAGATATTCAAACAAGCTATACGCGAGGGTTTGATAACTCATAACCCAGCCAATGACTTAACGGAAGCTTTGCAGCCGCATAAGGTTAAACACCATAGCCGCATAACCAGTCAGCAGTTACCTAAATTACTTCAAGATATCGATGCGTATGGCGGCGACGCCCTGGTCAAGCTAGGCTTTTGGTTCATGTGCTACACGTTTGTACGAACACAAGAGCTTCGTCTTATGGAATGGTCGGAAGTAGATTACAAGGCCAAAATATGGCGCATACCGGCCGAGAAGATGAAAATGGATAGACCTCATCTCGTACCACTCGCGCCACAAACAATGAAAATATTGCAAGAAATTAAAGCGATGGGCTTTTCAGATAAATATGTGTTTTTTAATACGACAACGCGCAAACCTTACAGTACCAATGCTTTTATTACTGCCCTATGGCGTATGGGCTATAAAGGACGCATGACTGGTCACGGATTTCGAGGGCTTGCCAGCACAACCCTACATGAGCAAGAGTTTATGCACGAAGCAATAGAGCTACAGCTGGCACATGAGAAAGAGAACAAAATAAGTAAAGCTTATAACGGAGCGCAGCACCTGCCTTATCGAACAGACATGATGCACCAATGGGCAAACTTCATCGATGATGCTTACGCTGGCAAGATTGATAACGTTATACATGGCAACTTTAAGCAAAAAAAACTAAGTTGATCCTTAGTAGCCGCTAATTTTTCAGGGTTAAGGAATGTAAATATGAGTACCCACAGTGAAAAAAATAATTTAGAGCGAATGAATAAAGACTTGCATATGACTATTGAGCATACACTCAAGGAACTGACAAACGAAATAATAGCATGGGCAGCTTTTGCAGATAGACATAACCCTAATGATGTTAAATTAGATACTGACTTAGCCAATACTGAATATTTAGAGTTATTAAATACTATAGAAACAGACGTAAAGAAGCATATCAAGATTAATATCAATAATTTTGATTTTTCAACATACTATAGTACAGAGGACTCTATAAACTCTTTTTTAACAGCTTTTCTATCGGAATCAGAGAATAGAGAGTTCGTTAATATAATTCTAAACCATAAAAAAAATACATTTCTATTCATGGCAGCGGCGACAATATTATATAGAGAAGCTTCATTACTTGCTTTTGCTAACTCTCACTATTATGTGGCTATGAGGTTGCATAATTTATGTAAGAGACTGCATTCACAAATGGAGTTTGCAAATCTACAGTTTATGGAAAATTTCAAGCAAGAGTTATCACGTAGAAATAGAAAGCCTAACGATGTCAGATGGAAAGGACGTGTAGAAAAGCTAAGACGTAAGTACCTTGAATTAGACGAGCGTCGCCGAAACGAGATGGGAAATGATATAAGCATCAAGAAAGTTGCAACATGGATACATCAATACCATAACAAGGAAGATTTAGAATTCGAGACTATTAGAGATCATTTAAGTAAGGCCCGTAAAGGGGTTTTTACTAATAAATGAAATATGGTATGCATCGCATACCCTACTGTTTGCGATGCATAAATATTCTCTGCAATAATTGTACTTTGTAAGATAACCCATACACGACAAGCTACTATAAACCGTAGTAGCACGTAGTATGGAATTATTGACATGACAAACGCTAGTACACAAACCCCCGCTATCACTCTCTTTAATAATATATCGAACGATATTGAGCAAATAGTAGATAACCTACACGCAAAATACTTACCACCGCAAGGCATGAGTCGTGCCAGCCAGCTTCTACCATTTCTACCTTTCGGTAGCAGTACCTTATGGGCATGGTCAAGAGATGGACGATTTCCTTCTCCCATTCGCCTGTCGAATACTATGACTGCATGGCGCAATGCTGATGTTATCGAATGGCTGAATAATCAAAACACTCCTATTAGCGAGGGAGTATAACCATGATTATTCAAAACAAAAAAGTTCAACGAATCTACAGCCCCGTAAGTAATGAAGCTCAAGACGTTTACATGAGCATTAATCTATTAAATCTACATAATCCATCAGTGCCTCTACAGTTACTAGCTAAGGCTAGATATAACTTATCTGTTATTCATGATGAGCTATTACACACAATGAGAGACAACCTTCTCAACCGCGGTAAAATCGGACAGTTTACCGCGAACCTCCATACCAAACTTGAACACATATCTCTAGCATCCCTAGAAGATGATTCCGGTATTGGCGTCCTAACTAAACCTTTAACTCGAATGGCAAGGAAGCTGTATGACAGCCTTTATGCCGATGAGTCTTTGACTATTATTCACTTTCACAATATAGCCAAGCAGGTGCTTGAGCTATGCTGAAGAAACCGTAGAGATAAACTTGGTAAACTAAGCGTATTAACTGGAGTTTATCATGACCAAGAAAATCAGAACTTATAGCACCCAATTTAAAGCAGAAGCCGTTAAGAAGATAGCAGACAATAACGGCAATATCTCAGCGACTGCAAAGCAACTTGGCATTGCCATGCAAACGCTATCAAACTGGCATAACAAAGCCAATCAAGGCAAGCTTGTTGGTACAGAACAATATGATCC
>NZ_VKLR01000026.1:0-43606 GCF_007280595.1 Psychrobacter sp. YGAH215
ATACTGATAAGATGGCTGATTCTGGCGTCATTGCATCTGTTGGTACAACGGGTGATTCATACGATAATGCGTTGGCTGAAACGGTTAACGGACTTTATAAAACGGAGGTGATTGAATATTTAAAACAGCAGTGGCAAGGTGTGAGTGATGTTGAATTAGCAACCCTTGAATGGGTCGATTGGTTTAACAAAACTCGCATTCATAGTACGATTGGTTATGTGTCGCCTTTTGAGTTTGAGAGACGATACTATGATAGTTTTATTGAGTCAGACAAAGCTGCCTGACTCAAGCAATCCACTCTCCGATATAGTCGGGGCGGTTCAAAATACGGCAAGCAAGAAGACAGCGCAAAAGATAGCCATGACACTGAGAAACTTGGCATAATTAAGCGACCTACTCTTTTTAGGTTTCTTTGTAGATTTAGCCGTGTCAGCGTAAAATGGAGAGGTTGATTGGTGAGCTGTGACTGTTTCGTTAGAATGAATGATATCTAAGGATTGATGGTTCTCGCTCTGCTTATGTAGCTTATGTACCATAGTCGCATCCGCTGCAGAATTTTCTAACGCTTTTTGCTTATCTTGCTGCTGCATGTAGCGCTCATAGGGCCGACGCATACGCTTTCGACCCTCGATATTCAAGATAACATCATCACTGTTAAGGCTACTGCTAGGCAGCTTATTAGCGATATCAGGATTTCCGTCATTACTTGAGGGGTTCATAAGTCAGTACCGTATCCATATATATGATGAGCGGTATATATCCGCGTCTTTATATGATGATACGTAACCTATGACACGATGCAATGATTTTTGGAATGAGCGTAAGAATTAACAGATAAACGGTATCAAAACACAAGCTCGTTGCTCAAAATCATTATTATCACAGCTTAATCGTTGGTCTCACGATACAAGGTACTTTGTGACTCTTCTCTAAAGTCCTCGTATGTAATGGCTGGCTCAGATGCCGATTCATTTTCTGAATCATCGATAGCGGCGGCTGGTTTACGATTAACGTCTTTGTTGTCGGTATTTACCACCTGAGGCTGAGTATTTACAGGCTGTTGCTTGCTGGCATCATTCGAAGTATTTGTTGCATTTGCGGTATTATTATCGCTGTTATTACTACTGTTTGTCGTGCCAGCGTTATCAGACGCTGCCACCTTAGATTTAGGTTCAGGTTCAGGCGCTGTGGTTGACGTTGATAAGACCCCCGTAAAGATAAGGGCTAGTACCACCGCAGCAATGAATAATGAGCCCACTATCATGCCAATAATGAGCGGTTTTTTGCTACTTGCCAGCTTTTTATTTTTTGAGAGGGTAAATGCGGTTGGACTTTGTACTACCAAACCGTCGTTATCTATGTTCTCATTAGTACTTTTAGAATCATGATCTTGAATGTTTTCATCGTTTTTAGAAATGTGCTTGGCATCATCTAAAGAGTCTGTACTGGAAAAGGAGGCTTTTTCTTTTACCATAGCATCATGAGGTAGGTCAGCTTCATTGCTTACTGTACCACTTACCTCTAGACGCTCATCTTCATCAAAGAAATTCAAATGAACGCCGGTACTTTTACTGCTCGTTCGCTGTAGGCTGCTCTCTGGTTGAAAATCCTCTTGCTGGCTGGCGAACAATTCTAGCTCTGCTGCGCTCAAAGGCTCGTATGAGGACAGTTTATCAGCGTTTTTTAGCGGTGCGAGCCTGCCGTTGCCGTTGCCGCTAATACTACTGGCTTGTTCGCCATCTTCATTGTCATTGCTGTCCACATTTTCGACACGCGTGATAAAGCGCTCATAGATATCGTTTTTACGCGAGCGTCTACGCGGCTTAGCATTAGCGATTTTAGCCAAATTTGCCTCTAGATCAGTGCTTTTCTTGCTTTTTTTGTCGCTCATGAAGAGATACCAGAACAGTGAATGCCACAAAAATTAGATGATTGCTAAAATTAAGGTATAAATGATTTTTTACGTTTTATCTATATGACTAATTTACATCAATTGTTTGCTAAATTGTAACACTATCGTTGCCACACAATATAGTGTGTCACTCCCTATCCTTCAAGTATAATTTTAGCTGGGTCGCTGCTATTTACATAAAATAGCTAAGATAGCTGATTAAATGAGCGTCATAAACAGGTGAGTATCATCATATGGATCTAAAACAGCTCAATGCCTTTATCGCTATCGCTGATCTTAAAAGCTTTAGCGCCGCTACTAGCAAGACGGGGTTGTCACAGCCGACGCTTAGCCGGTTGCTCAAGCAACTTGAAACCGATATGGGCGTAGAATTAATCGACCGCTATCATAGACCGCTCCACCTGACCGAAGCGGGCGCGTTTTTTTACGATAAAATCAGCACCATTCTGACAGAGATTGATACCGTCACCAGTATGACCCAGCGCTTATCGGCGCCAAGTGCGGCTTTAAATATTGGCTTTGTACCATCGGTGCTGTACGGGCTATTACCTGAGGTTATCGCCAAGCTAAAGCAGTCTCATCCTGATATTGAGGTCAATCTCAAGGACATCAGTTCCTATCAGCAAATTCACGCCTTAAAAAGCGGTGATATTGATATTGGCTTTGGGCGTTTTGCGCATCAAGATCCGTGGATTCAGCAAATACTATTGCGGCATGAGCGTTATCTGGTAGCACTGCCTAAAGCACATCCGCTCGCCGATAGCGATGAGCAGCGTCTGATTGACTTGGCAAATAACCGCTTGATTTTATACCATCAAACCCATCTGCCTATTTCGACGACCGCGATACCTATTAAGTCTTCTAACGATCAGCCTTCTTTTGAGCCAGTCACTGAGCCTTTGCTGCATTTATTTGCCCAATATGGTATTTCACCATTTATGACCACCACCGTCAGTGATTTACAAGTGGCGCTCGGTTTGGTTGCCGCGGGCGAAGGCATTACTTTAGTCCCTGCCAGCCTAAAAACGGTGCGTACTGAGCAAATCGTCTATCGTCGCCTATTGCATGAAAATGCTACCTCTCCTATCTACCTGCATACCCTTAAAGACTTTATCCATCCAAAAATCCCCGACTTACTTAGCGCGATTTATCAAGTCTATGAGCGCCGCGGTATCACTTATCGCAAGCAAAGTTTTGCCTCGCAAGGGTAAAGAGTATTAAAGTACATCGAAGCGCTTTAAATCGTGCGAAATGGCAGCTATCGGCAGCATATTGTGGTATAAAGAACCGGCAAAAAAATTGGCGCTAACCCTTGATATTCATAAACTATCATGCTAACCATCAAGAATAGGTATGCAAACTATTAGTAATAATAATTAAAATAATCCTTATCTTGCTCAGCAGCAGTATGCTAAAGTCGATACAATATGAATCGTTTTATATTTATAGTTTAACTGCTATATATATCGTATAAACCATTTCTCTCATGATCACTGGCAAACTGACACAGGTAAGTGATGTTTTGCCGTTTTAACCATTTCGAGGTATTCATGACCACACAACCACTCAACACTCCAAGCGCCACCGACGATGGCGCAACTGGGTACGCTGTTCCCCAGCAAGAAGGATTTAGCTGGCGGATTTTTGGCCCCGGTATATTAATGGCGACTGCTGCTATCGGTGGCTCGCATCTGATTTCATCGACGCAGGCGGGCGCGCTATATGGCTGGCAGCTGGCGATTATGATTATTTTAGCCAACGTCTTTAAGTATCCGTTTTTTCGCTTCGGCACCGATTATGTTTATGATACGGGCGAGAGTTTGATCGCAGGCTATGCCAAACGCTCAAAGGCCTATCTTTGGATTTACTTTATTCTCTCCATCCTATCAGCGGTGATTAGTACGGGTGCGGTGTCCCTAATAGCAGCGGTTATCTTAGGCTTTATGCTGCCCGCCTCTGTTCAGCTCTCAACCATGAGCTTGTCGATGATTATCGTAGCAGTATCATGGTTCTTCTTGATTGCTGGTCACTATAAGCTGCTCGATGGCGTGACCAAGTGGATTATGATGGCCCTGACCACAGCAACGGTCGCCGCGGTGGTCATTGCCGCTGGCAAGCCAACTGTTATGGTGACAGATTTTGTCGCCGCATCTCCTTGGAATCTTGCGACCTTGGGTTTCATTGTCGCACTGATGGGCTGGATGCCAGCGCCACTTGAGTTTGCAGCGATTACCTCGATGTGGACGTCAGCCAAAAGAAAAACCGACAACACCACTCACCGCCAAGGTTTGTTAGACTTTAACGTTGGTTACGCAGTGTCGGCTATTTTAGCCCTGTTTTTCTTAGCGTTAGGTGTGTTCGTACAATATGGCTCGGGTCAAGAGATTGAACTGGTCGGCGGCGCTTATATCAATCAGCTGATTAATATGTATACCGCCACCATTGGCGAATGGTCACGCCTACTGGTCGCCTTCGTCGCCTTTATGTGCATGTTTGGCACCACGATTACCTGCGCTGATGGTTACGGCCGCGCCAATGCCGAATGCTGGCGTTTGATTAAAGGTCAAAGTGAGATTAATAAAAAACAAATCGCTTTTTGGACCACTTATGCGATTGGTGGCGGATTGGTGATTATCACTTTCTTTACCGGACAATTAGGGGTGATGCTTAAGTTTGCGATGATATCGGCGTTTGTCTCGGCGCCTATTTTTGGTTGGCTTAATTATTCATTGGTTAAAAACCATAAAAAACTATCAATGGGTATGAACGCTTTATCCATTGCAGGTCTGATATTCTTGGCAGGTTTTGCGCTCTTGTTCCTTGCTAACCTTGCAGGATTTATTGGTTAAGCAATATTTACCATTAAGATTCTATGATAGAAGTAAAAAAAGCCCCTTTAGCCCTGCTATGAGGGCTTTTTATTGTTAAGTAATTATTTTTTTAAGAGTTGACTGACAAAAAACCCAGCTATTTGTAACTAAATGTAAATTAATTAATATGGTAAAGATGACGACTTTAGTAATATGAATAACTATTATGATAAAGGTTTAAAAAATGGATATTACTATTCTACAATTGAATATATTTAATATAAGTAATCACTGTTTAAAGTAAATTTAATATAAGCTTGAGAAACACCTCTTTGCAGACATGGATAATTGGGTATAATCAAGCACAACAATTTTATCCTTCATCACACGATAAGATTACCCTCCACGTAAGGACGACGATATGACCTCTTCAGCTGGCGCTCGCTTTCGCAGTGCAATAAAACAAAAAAACGATAACAACCAACCATTACAAATTGTCGGCGCGATCAACGCTTATACGGCGATGATGGCAACCCAAGTCGGTCATCAAGCGCTATATCTCTCAGGTGCGGGCGTAGCCAATGCCTCATTTGGTCTGCCTGATCTAGGGATGACCAGCCTTGATAATGTCTTAGAAGACGCACGCCGTATTACTGATGCAGTTGAGACGCCGCTATTGGTCGATATCGATACTGGCTTCGGCGGCGCCTTCAATATCGCTCAAACCATTAAAAAAATGGAAAAAGCTGGCGTTGCAGCGGTGCATATCGAAGACCAAGTGGCGCAAAAACGCTGTGGCCATCGTCCAAACAAAGAAATCGTTAGTATCTCTGAGATGGTTGATCGTTTAAAAGCGGCACTTGATGCCAAAACAGACAAAGACTTTGTGGTCATGGCTCGTACAGACGCCCTATCTGTTGAAGGGCTTGATGCAGCGGTTGAGCGCGCCGTTGCTTTCCAAGAGGCTGGTGCTGACATGATTTTTGCCGAAGCATTGACTGATATTGAGATGTACCGTAAGTTTACCGACGTACTTGATATTCCAGTGCTTGCCAATATGACTGAGTTTGGTCAAACCGACCTTTATACCACTGAGCAGTTATATGACGTTGGGGTTGATATGGTACTGTATCCCTTATCAGCGTTTCGTGCGATGAATAAAGCGGCACTAAACGTTTATCAGCATCTGCTTGATGATGGTACGCAAGAGAAAGTCGTCGATACCATGCAAACGCGTATGGAGCTTTATGACTTCTTAAACTATCATGAGTTTGAGCAAACGCTAGATAAGCTGTTTGCCAATAGTAAATAAGCATTAAGTCAACCATAAGCAAAATCATCTACCTTTGGTTTTGCTTATTCACTTTTAGTCATCTTTATTTTTTAACTCAAAAAGAGCTACCAACAAAAGGAATTTAACATGGCAGCACAGAACCAATCAACAAAAGTATTGTCAGGCGCCGGTCTACGTGGTCAGGTCGCTGGCAAGACAGCACTATCGACGGTCGGTAAATCAGGCTCAGGTCTGACTTATCGTGGTTATGATGTGTCAGAATTGGCCGATAAATGCGTCTTTGAAGAAGTGGCTTATTTGCTACTTTATGGCAACTTGCCAACCCAAAGCGAGCTTGATGCTTATCAAGCCAAACTCAAAAAAATGCGTGGTTTACCGCAAGCATTAAAAGATGTCCTTGAGCGTATCCCAACACAAGCGCATCCGATGGATGTATTACGTACTGGTTGCTCGATGCTTGGTAACCTTGAGATGGAAACTGACTTCTCACAAGAGAACGATAAAACCGACCGCATGCTGGCGGTATTCCCATCAATCATCAATTACTGGTATCGCTTTACCCACGACAATGTGCGTATCGAAACCGAAACCGATGATGATACGATTGGCGGTCACTTCTTACATCTGCTTAAAGGTGAAAAACCAAACGAGCTGCATACCAAAGTTATGAACGTATCGCTCATTCTTTATGCTGAGCATGAGTTTAATGCTTCTACCTTTACCGCACGCGTGTGTGCGTCTACCCTATCTGATATCCACTCTTGTATCACTGGCGCGATTGGCTCATTACGTGGTCACTTGCATGGCGGCGCCAATGAAGCGGCGATGGATATGATTGAAGGCTTTACATCAGCCGACGAAGCTGAAGAAGAGATGATGGCAATGCTGGCCCGTAAAGACAAAATCATGGGCTTTGGTCATGCCATCTATAGCGAATCAGACCCACGTAACGTCGTTATTAAAGGCTGGGCGGAAAAGCTCGCTGCTGACGTTGGTGATGAGGTGCTATACCCAGTATCAGTACGCTGTGAAGAAGTGATGTGGCGCGAGAAAAAACTCTTCTGTAACGCCGATTTCTTCCATGCGTCTGCTTATCACTTTATGGGAATTCCAACCAAACTGTTCACGCCAATCTTTGTTTGCTCGCGCCTAACCGGCTGGGCGGCCCACGTTTTTGAACAGCGTGCCAATAACCGTATCATTCGCCCAAGTGCGGAATATACTGGTGAAGAGCTGCGCCCAGTACCAGAGATGAGTGCGCGTTAACTTGTCTTGAAATAATAATGTTTCTTAAAACAATATGTTTGTAGGGTGTGCTTCACCTTTAGTTTTAGTAAAACAACTGAAGACACGCCCTACAACTCCCTACCTTCAATGTTTAAAAAATTAATGCTTAAAAGTTTTTTTAGCAAAGTCTGATTTTATTTTGACGCTTTTACTAAAAAAATTTACCCCTTTTTAGCCTCATTGCAACCAGCCAACAGCCAAAGGTGACTTATGGACAACGCCCTCGTACAACCGATGAATGAACAATTTAAAAAGCCATTACCTGGCACAGACTTGTATTACTTTGACGCCCGTGAAGCGATTGAAAATATCGAAGCTGGCGCCTATGACAAACTACCGTTCTGCTCAAAAGTATTGTGTGAAAACTTGGTACGCCGCTGCCCACCAGAAGACTTAACCGCAGCCCTTAAGCAGCATATTGAAGGCAAGCAAGACCTCGATTTTCCGTGGTATCCTGCTCGCGTCGTCTGCCACGATATTTTAGGTCAGACTGCGTTTGTTGACTTGGCAGGTCTACGTGATGCTATCGCTGAGCAAGGCGGTGACCCATCAAAAGTAAACCCTATCGTACCGACTCAGCTTATTGTCGACCATTCACTAGCGGTTGAACATGCAGGCTTTGAAGAAAACGCTTTTGAGAAAAACCGCGCCATCGAAGAGCGCCGTAACGATGACCGTTTTCACTTTATCAACTGGTGCCAGTACGCCTTTGATAACGTCAACGTCGTACCGCCTGGTAACGGCATTATGCATCAAATCAACCTAGAGAAAATGTCGCCGGTCGTGCAAGTGGTACAAAATAAAGCCGGTGAACAAGTCGCGTTTGCCGACACTTTGGTTGGTACGGATAGCCATACGCCGATGGTTGATGCTTTAGGTGTGATTTCAATCGGTGTTGGCGGGCTTGAAGCTGAGAGCGTCATGCTAGGTAATCCTTCATACATGCGCCTGCCTGATTACGTTGGTGTCAAATTAACGGGTAAATTGCAAAAAGGCATTACTGGTACCGATTTGGTATTGGCGATGACCGAGTTCTTGCGTGATGCCGGCGTAGTCTCTACTTATATCGAATTCTTCGGTGAAGGGGCACGCCAATTAAGCGTTGGTGACCGTGCGTCTATCTCAAACATGACCCCAGAATATGGCGCCACTGCCGCGATGTTCTATATCGATGAGCAAACTATCGACTATTTGCGTCTAACGGGCCGTAGTGAAGAACAAATCAAACTGGTTGAGCAGTATGCTAAGCAAACCGGTCTGTGGGCTGACGGTATGGAAAATGCCATTTATCCACGCGTTCTTGAGTTTGATTTATCAAAAGTCGTTCGTAATATGGCAGGCCCTTCACGTCCGCATGCGCGCGTATCAACCACAGACTTGGTTGCTAAAGGCATTGCTCATGGCGAAGGTGATAAATTACCTGAACCAAAAGATGGCTTAATGCCAGATGGCGCGGTGATTATCGCCGCGATTACCAGCTGTACCAATACGTCTAACCCACGCAATATGGTTGCTGCTGGTCTTGTCGCCCGTAATGCCAATAAAAAAGGCTTATTGCGTAAGCCTTGGGTGAAATCGTCATTAGCACCTGGCTCAAAAACGGTCAAGATGTACTTAGAAGAAGCTGGCCTGATGCCTGAGCTACAAGAAATTGGTTTTGACGTGGTTGGCTTTGCTTGTACTACTTGTAACGGTATGAGTGGCGCGCTTGATCCTGATATCCAGCAAGAAATCATCGACCGTGACTTATTTACCACCGCTGTACTATCGGGCAACCGTAATTTTGATGGTCGTATCCACCCGTATGCTAAGCAAGCATTTTTAGCGTCACCGCCATTAGTGATTGCCTACGCTATCGCCGGTAACATTCGCTTTGATATCGAAAAAGATTCGTTAGGTAAAGATCAAGCTGGCAATGACGTGTATTTAAAAGACATCTGGTTTGATGACGATGAAGTTGATGCTATCGTCGCCAAAGCGGTGAAGCCTGAGCAATTTAACGCCGTGTATATCCCGATGTTCGATGAAGCCAAAAAAGATACCGGCAAAGCGCTAAGCCCACTGTATGACTGGCGCGAGATGACCACTTATATCCGTCGTCCGCCGTATTGGGAAGGCAAAATGGCGGCGATGAATAAGCTAAAAGGTATGCGTCCACTGGCGGTGCTTGGCGATAATATCACCACTGACCATTTGTCACCGTCTAACGCGATTTTGGGCGATTCGGCTGCTGGCGAGTACCTTGATACCATGGGCCTGCCTGCGGAAGACTATAACTCTTATGCGACTCATCGCGGCGATCACTTAACGGCGCAGCGTGCAACATTTGCCAACCCTAAATTGCTCAATGAGATGGTACGCGACGAGAACGGTGACGTGATTCAAGGGTCACTTGCTAGAGTAGAGCCAGAAGGTCAGGTCATGCGCATGTGGGAAGCGATTGAAACCTATATGAACCGCGAGCAACCGCTGATCATCATCGCCGGCGACGGCTATGGTCAAGGCTCAAGCCGTGACTGGGCTGCCAAAGGTGTACGTCTGGCTGGCGTTGAAGTCGTAGTTGCAGAAGATTTTGAACGTATCCATCGTCAAAACTTGGTCGGTATGGGCGCGCTCCCCTTGCAGTTTAAAGAAGGGGTCAATCGCAATACCTTAAATATCGATGGTACTGAAATATTCGATATCGAAGGCGAAGTATCTGCTCGTGGTGAGATGACGTTAGTGATTCATCGTAAAGACGGCACCGTCGATAAAGCACCTGTTATCTGCCGTTTAGATACCGCTGATGAAGTCAAAATGTATAACGCTGGCGGTATGCTACAACGCTTTGCCAAAGAGTTTATCGATGGCACGCTAGATATTGCGTAATCCGCATGGATTTTGAGTAATCAAAGAGCCGATGTTGTATAAATTATACGGCATCGGCTTTTTAATCTTTAGATATGAAAAATAATGAGCCTAGTGCTTTATAACGAGCATTAAAGTATTAATTTAACGTCCCGATAAAAGTTCTCATGTGGGCCAAACATTAACAAGGTAAGGACAAGTTGACCATCATCGATTTGATAAGCCAATAATGTTAACTGCTTTAGCATTTTAAACTTATAAATTCGTACTGATGATAAGTCACCTACCTTTTGCACACCTATATCAGGATGGTCAATGATGGCACGTACAGCATCATCTAAATCAGCTTTCTGATTATTGTGCAATTTTTTAACGGCTTTTTTAAAACTATGCGATTGAATAATACTTAAAGACTGAGTCATTGTTTATCCAAAGTAAACTATCCAAATTCGTAGGGTTCAACCATACCAGCATCAACTTCTGCTTGCGCAATCAAAAGCTGACGAACAAATTCGTAAGACAGATCAGGGTTGTCTTCCATAATTTGTCCAATGGTAGCCCAATGCTCTATTTGCTTTGGCGGGGTACGATGTTGTGCTTTAGATATCGCATAGGCTTTATCAACCAGCGCCTTGTTAAGACGTATGCTTGCAGTGGACATAACTTTCTCCATATTCAAAATATTAATCCTTGTGGTATTTTACCACAAAAATAGTGTATTAACGACTCTCATCCTCATAAACAGATATAAGGAATAAGAAATGACCCAATCAACTTTAGAAAACACACCAAAATTTGCCCCACAAATCTCCGTCCCTGCCACTTATATGCGCGGCGGCACCTCAAAAGGTACTTTCTTTAAACTATCTGATTTACCAGAGCGCTGCCAAGTTGCTGGCAAGGCGCGCGATAATTTCCTTTTGCGGGTCATTGGTAGTCCTGATCCTTATGGTAAGCAAATTGACGGCTTGGGCAATGGTAGCTCTAGCACTTCAAAGACGGTGATTTTGTCTAAAGCATCACGCGCAGATCACGATGTGAATTACTTGTTTGGGCAAGTCAATATCGCCAAACCTATGATAGATTGGGCGGGTAATTGCGGTAATTTAACCGCAGCAGTTGGTGCTTGTGCGCTTAATATGGGCTTAGTTGATGCTGATAAAGTTACTAATAGTATTGATGACAGTAGTGAGAGTGGCATTTGCGAAGTACGTATTTGGCAAGAAAATATCAGTAAAACCATTATCGCTCATGTGCCTGTTTACTTAGATGCGCAAGGCAAGGTACAAGTCCAAGAAACCGGCGATTTTGAATTAGACGGTGTGACCTTTCCTGCTGCCGAAGTAAAGATTGAATTTATCGACCCGGTAGATTCATCAAGCGATATGTTCCCCACGGGCAACCTAATCGATGATTTTGATGTGTCTGGCTGTGGTCTAAGTACCGATAGCGTCAAGGCCACCTTTATCAGTGCCGGTATCCCAACCATCTTTATGAAAAGCGCTGATTTAGGCTTTACTGGTACGGAACTGCAAGGCGACATCAATAGTAATAGCGAAACCTTAGCTAAGTTAGAGGCAATCCGTGCCAAAGGTGGCGTTGCGATGGGGTTATTTAAAGACGTCAGTGAAGCACAAAGTAGTCAACATATTCCAAAGATTGCTTGGGTTGCCACTGCACAAAGTTATAGCGCCTCAAGTGGCAAAGCCGTTGATGCAGCAGACATTGACTTAGTCGTACGCGCGATGAGTATGGGACAATTACATCATGCGATGATGGGTACGGCAGCGGTGGCGATTGCCGCAGCAGCAACGACGCAAGGTACATTGGTCAATGAAGCAGCTGGTGGTAGCGAATTAGGTGAAGTGCGCTTTGGGCATCCATCAGGAACGCTACTCGTCGGCGGTAAAACCGAACGCGTGAACGGACGCTGGCAAGCCAAAAAAGTCTCCATGAGCCGCTCTGCTCGCCGAATTATGGTTGGTGAAGTTTTTGTACCAGCGGATGCTTTTTAGTCTTGATGATATTTTTCTCTAATAAAGCTAAAATAGTTAGATTAATAAAATAAAGGCTAAACTCATATGTTATTTCATGAAGTCATTGAACGAATGAACTTGTTTACACTTTCGGCGGTAAGAACATCAGATTTAGCAATTTCAGCAAAAAAAATGATGAACTGGGATAAAGAAGCATGGTCTACCTCTCCTCGTTTGGCTACTGCAGCTAATAGACCAGACCTAGATGAAAAACTATTACCGTTAGTACATGATTTATCAAATGAGTTAAGTGTAACTATTTCTTTAATCTTTAGAAAACCTGAACCCTCTGATATCTCAGAGCATGGTGGTGTAAAATTTGGTCATGAGAGAGAATTCACACCTATTGAACATATAGTAGGTACTCAAATAATTCTATACAATTTTTGCCTTCTTGAAGCATATGAATTCGACTTGTATAAACAATTATTAGATAAAAATAAGGAAAACTTTTTAGATGAAAAGGTTTCTTTAAAAGACATTCTTAATAGGGGTTCGGATAAGTTAATTGCGGGAATTCTTGAACGTGAGCAAAATAAACATGAGAGAATGGGAGTAAGAAACAGAGTTAATAACTGGAATAAACTTGGTGTAGAACCTATACCCGAAGAATGGATAAAAGCATATGAAGATATTTCAAATAGAAGGAATACACTTACTCATGAAGCTCATCCAGATGATGTAACTTTAATTGAAGCAATTATTTGTTTCCATCGCATGAGGTTAATAGCAAGGAAAATTGCAATACATTTCGAAGACGATACCGTAGCCCTTTGTCAAAGTCCTTTAGACGATTATCCTGAAATCTAGAAAAAATTAATATCAAATTAAATAGCGCCTTAACCCTATGAGTACTCCGCCACGCCGTGTTCCTTTAGACATCAAGCCGCCCACCAAAAAAAAGGAACGGGGGGCTTTGCTGTGGTCGATTTTAAAAAGGCTCGGAGAGTTTGCAAGACCCTATCGCGGGCTTTTCATATTAACCTTAATATTGACGGTGCTTGGGTCATTTACCGCACAGGTTAATGCCTTTGTCTTGCAATATACCATCGATACTTTGACCAATATTGTTGGTTTACCTGACCCATGGGTAGAAGGTATAAAATTACTGACGCTGATTAGTGTGATTTTATTGGTGAAAGAAGTCCTTAACGTCATCATTACCTTTGGTCAGCGCTATTTTGGTGAGCGTATCCGTATTAACCTATCGCGTGATTTGTCACAAAAGGTGGTTGACCGTATTTTGTCTTACAAAATGGCGTTTTATACCAGCGACGAGAACGCCAGCGGTAAGCTGCAAACCCGCATTGATTTGGGGGTCAGCAGTCTCACGCAATTGGTACAAAACTTCTTTATTGACATGCTGCCGCTGTTTGCCAGTGCTATCGTGTCATTAATCATTATGTTTAACGCCAATTTTTGGGTCGGTATGGTCGGTTTGATTATTGTGCCGATTTACTTTTTTGTCAGTCAGCGCCAAGCCAACCGTCTGCAAGGGTTTCGCAAACAAATGCGCCAATATCGCGAGACCAAAAGCGGTTTGGTGATTTCGATTATTGACTCTATCACGGTGATTAAATCCTTTGTGCGCGAGCCGATTGAGTCCGGTAAGCACTGGGACATCCAAAAAGATATGACCGCCAATCAGCTACGTATTCGCAGTATTGCGTTTATGTATAACGCTGGCAAAACCTTTATCGAGCAAATCGGCGTGGTGGCGATTATTGTTTTGACCTCATATTTTGTGCTCAACGGACAGATGACCATTGGCGCCATTATGTTCCATATCCTGCTGTTTCAAAACGTCGCTGCTCCCATTCGCGAATTGCACCGCATTTACGACCAAATTAATAATGCCCTCACCTATGCCGAAGGCTTCTTTGATATCTTGGACGATGACCAAGCAATTGAAAACGAAGGTAAAGTCAAATGCACCGATTTAAAAGGTCATATCGAGCTAAAAGATGTCAATTTCTCCTACCCCAATGGCAAGCAGGCGCTGCATGATGTGAGTTTTAATATTCATCCCAATCGTATCACCGCTTTGGTCGGATTAAGTGGCGCAGGTAAAAGCACCATTATTAATTTATTGGTCAAATTCTATGACCCAAGCAGCGGTACTATTTGCCTCGATGGGCGTAATTTAGAGGACTACAGCACCCATGACTTGCGTGAGCAAATCGGCTTAGTGCTACAAAAGAACCATATTTTCTCAGGGACGATCGCCGACAACATTCGTTATGGGGCGATGGATGCCACTGACGAGGAGATTATCGACGCGGCTAAACAAGCCTCTATTCATGAGCAAGTCGTTGGTATGCCTGAAGGTTATGACAGTGAAGCCAAGCTGCTCTCTGGCGGTCAGCAGCAGCGTATCGCGCTGGCACGGATGTTTTTAAAAAACCCACCGATCGTATTTTTGGATGAACCAACGGCCAGCCTTGACGCTATTGCCACCCAGCAAATTAAGCACAGTCTAGATTTAATTAAAAAAGACCGTACGGTGATTATTGTCTCGCACAATATCTCGCAAATTATCGATGCTGATGATTTGGTGGTGATTGAAAACGGCCGTGTGATGGAGACTGGCACGCATGAGGAGCTTTATGCCAATCACGGTAAATACTATGAGATATTCAATGCCATGTCCGATAGTTTGAATTTAGATAAAATCAGTCAAACCTTAAATAGTTAATGCGGGGCGAAATCGTTATAATGCTCAGTCTTTAAGACATTAAAAAACCCTTTAAATCGTTAAAAGCTAGCCGACTATGACCTGTGAATTTTCTATAAAAACCTTTGATGAGCTGACTACCGTTGATGTTTACCATATTTTAAAAGCGCGTTCACAAGTATTTGTGGTCGAGCAAAATTGCCCGTATCAAGATATGGACGAGGTCGATTTTGATTGTCTGCATCTGGTCGCCCATCAAAATGAAGCCTTGATTGGCTATTGCCGCATTATCCCGCCGCAATTTAATCATAAAAGACCCTCGGTTAACCCATCAGGTCCGATACCAGCGATCGGCAGGGTTTTGGTGCTAGCAGAGCATCGCGGCTATGGCGTTGCCCGTCAAATGATGCTTGAAGCCATCAAATACTGCCGCAAAAAGTATGGTAAAAAAACCATCATCATCTCCGCGCAGACTTATTTGCTAAACTTTTACGAATCACTTGGATTTATCGTTGAAGGTGAACGCTACCTTGAAGACGGTATCGAGCATGTCACCATGGTTTTACCTGTCATTAAAAAAGTAAAGGTGAAAAAAGAAAGCTCGGGAATGGTGAGTAGTATTCTCAGTTTTTTACTCTTGATACTGGCACTTTTATTCATTGTCGGTTTGGTTTATCTCATGGTGTAACTCATGAAACGATAAAACAGTCTTACACGACTTCACTGTTGTTCGATATTGAGTATGTTATTTTTGTTACATCACTGATTGATAAATCATGTCGCTTATCAATCGCTCCAATATTGGACTCAAAGAAGAGGTAACGATTATGTCTACGACTCAAAACGCTACGGTAGAGGGCAATGTCCGTCCGGAGTATGACGATGAGATTCAAAAAATCGCCGACTATGTGCTCAATTACTCTATCGATAACGACTCGCCCAATAGTGCCGATGCTTGGAATACTGCTCGCCACTGACTGATGGACACGCTAGGCTGCGGACTGCTGGCACTGCGTTTTCCTGAATGTACCAAACATCTCGGACCCGATTGCGCCGATCAAATCACTCCTAATGGCGCGCGCGTGCCTGGTACGCCTCATAGACTAAACCCCATTAAAGCCGCTTTTGATATTGGCTGTATGGTGCGCTGGCTTGATTATAATGATACGTGGCTTGCGGCTGAATGGGGCCATCCCTCAGATAACTTAGGCGGAATTTTGGCAGTGGCGGACTATATCAGTCAGCAAAATGTCAGCCAAAATAAAGCACCGCTCACCATGCGCGACGTTTTAGAAGCGATGATTATGGCGCATGAGATTCAAGGTGTGCTTGCCTTAGACAATTCATTTAATCGCGTGGGTCTAGACCATGTGTTCCTCGTCAAACTCGCCTCAACAGCAGTGGTTGCTAAACTCTATAAATTACCACGCGAGCGTATCATGGCGGCGATCTCGCAAGCGATTGTCGATGGTCAAGCGCTGCGTACCTATCGTCATGCGCCAAACGCTGGTAGCCGTAAGTCATGGGCGGCAGGCGACGCCACCAGTCGTGCGGTACGCTTAGTCGATATCACCCGCCGCGGTGAGATGGGCATCCCGGGAGCATTAACCGCGCCGCAATGGGGCTTTTATGATGTGTTGTTTAGCCATACCAATAAGGACCTAGCACTCAAACCTGCAGGCGAGCGCCGTTTTACCTTTCAGCGCGAGTTTGGTAGCTATGTGATGGAAAATATCTTATTTAAGATAAGCTTTCCTGCCGAATTTCATGCCCAGACCGCCTGTGAAGCAGCGGTTATTTTGCATCCTATGGTTGATGATAGAATCGATGATATTGAAAAAATTGTCCTGACCACGCATGATTCAGCGATTCGAATTATCTCCAAAGAAGGCGCACTTGCTAATCCTGCCGATCGTGATCATTGTCTGCAATATATGGTTGCCGTGCCTTTATTGACGGGCGACTTGATGGCAGAGAACTATGAATATGATTACCACGAGCAGCACCATATCTTGATTGATGGACTGCGCCGTAAGATGGTCGTCGTCGAAGATCCCAATTATTCAAAAGATTATCACGACCCAAGCAAACGCTCGATTGCTAATGCCATTCAGATATTCTTTAAAGATGGGAGCAGTACCGATAAAGTCGCTGTCGAATATCCTATTGGTCATAAGCGCCGCCGCGCTGAAGGCATCCCAGTACTCAAAGCAAAGTTCCGAGCAAGCTTGGCAACGCGCTTTATTGACAGTCGCTGTGCGGATATTTTTGCGCTATGTGATGATCAAAAGCGCTTAGAGCAAACCCCAGTCAATGAGTTTATGGATTTATTTGTGGCTAATTAATGTTAAAGCGTATAAATAGTTCAGCGCGTTTTTGTTTTTATAAATTGGGTTTTTACCAATTTTTTACCAGGCTTTTACCAAGCTATCGACTCACCTGCCCAATCGACAAAACAACCAGATTGGGCGGCAGTCATCCTATCAAGTACTTCTAGTAAACACTGAGCGCTATAAGCTGGCGAGAACAATTTTTCGTCAGCCACATTGCTCTGAAAAGGTGATGACAACTGGGTATCGACGGTGCCTGGTTGCATGACGACCACGCAAACATCCTTTAGCGACCGACTCCATTCAATGCTCAAATTTTTCATACCCATATTCAGTGCCGCTTTACTCATACGGTAGCTGTACCAACCGCCAAGCTCATTGTCACCGATACTACCAACCCGAGCCGATATGGTCGCAAAAATCGCCGGTGCGTTTGTACTGCGCTCAGCTTTAGCCAGTAGTGGCTTGATATGCTTGGCAATGAGCAAGCTGGCTAAGGCGTTAATCTGCATACTCTGCAAAAAGAAGTCCGTCTCCAGTTGTCGTAGCGCTTTTTCTGGTTGATTATGCGGCGTATGTAATAGCCCCACACAATTAATCGCCCAATCAATATGAGTGGTTTGCTGCTTAATATCAGCAATACCGTAGCGTTTTTAGGGTATTTTGACTATATATGCATTCTTGCATTCATTTTGGCGTATTTACTTTACATTTACTATGCTAAAACACTAAGAATAATAGAAGTTATCGCTATTCTATATAGGCTACAATAATCACTGACGGGTAAATACTCGACATCTATCAATTGAGATGTCTAACTGCCGTTAACCTTTAATCTTAACCTTTTAAATTTAACCAACGCCTTTATACGGATGTCATCGCCCTATGCTATCGCCCCAAGACCAATTGACTGAGCTCGTACGAACGCTTGAGACGCAGCAGCATGTCTTTGCCACTGACCCGCTACTTATCACAGAAAAGCTGCAAGGCGAGGATGGGAAGCCCATTCAAAAGTTGCATCGCCGCGCCTCGCGTATCGATAGTAACGGTGCGCTGGCACGTGTGCTTGGTAAAATTGATGGGCGCATCAAAGGTATTATGCTGGTTATGAGTGTGGTGTGGTGCATTTCGGGGTTTTTGGGGCTGTTTACCCTGCTGCAGACCAATGTGGTGAATTTCTTTTATGTGCTGGTTTGTCTGCTTGGCTTTCATACCATTATGCTCTTAGGCTGGCTAGTCATGACTTTGATTAATCAGGGTAAGCAGTCGTCAAATTGGTTTGCCAGTTTTGTGAGTCCAAGTTATCTGATACGCGGTAAGGACGATGTCACCAAAGCGGCGGTTGATTTGTACGAGCGTCAATTACAACATAGCGGTATGCGCTGGTATTTAGGACGCTTTAGCCATCAATTATGGCTCGCTACCTTGACTGGTATGCTGCTTGCGATCATATTTTTGTTGATTGTGCGCCAGTATAGCTTTAGTTGGGAGTCGACATTACTGTCTGATCAGGCGTTGATCAGTTTGACTCAAGTACTCGGCTGGTTACCAAGCAAGGTTGGATTTACCGTGCCTGACAGTGCTGCTATCGTACAGAGCCGTTTGGTGACTGATGCCATGCCCTTATCGATGGCGCGGCAATGGGCAGGTTTATTGGTCGGTAGCTTGCTGATGTACGGTATTGTACCAAGGGCGATTGCTTGGACATTTTGCGCCTTGATGTTCCGCCGTAAAAAAATGCGTTTGGATATCAAGCAGCCGTATTATCAAAAGATTCTAAACTTTTGGCAGCGTCATGTGGTCGATGAAGATGATTTTAAGGCAGCGCCCGCTCCTGTCGCGCCAAAAGCGACAGTCAGTACTGGTAAAAAACTGGTTGCTCTACTTGAATACCCATCACAGCAGGATCATTGGTGGCAATCAGGACTGAATGCCGACATAAGTAGCCATAGTAATAGTAACATTAGCAATGTCGAGAACTTCGGTATTGTTGACGACCGTGATGATATGGAGCGCTTAACGACTTATTTGGACAGCCATCCGGTTCAAGTGCTACTAGGTATACATAGCAAGGCTTTACCTGACCGAGGTACACTGCGTAAACTTGATCGTATTGCCGAACATGCCGCGGATGGCCTTATTGTACAACTGCTCAGTGATACCAGCGCTACTAACACCCACGAGCAAGAGCAAAGCCCAGAAAACCAAAGATCAGAAAATCAGGACGTTCGTTATCAGCAGTGGCAGACCGCCCTTGCCGCTCGAAAAATCGGCTTAGTTTAGCTTGGTGATATTCTCTCATACCGATACTCAATAATATTAATAATAAGATTCTATTATGAATAATGACAATAATAATCAAAGCAACCATCAAGATAGTGCCAAAGCTGTCGGCCTATTCGCTGATAAAGCCTATGAGCCCGTACGCGACTCAGAAGCTGATTTGAAAAATGAAAATGTGAATGCTGATACAGAGCTATCGTTGGATAAACCAGCGTCAGATGAGCAAGCGCTATCGGTTAATACTGCCTTTAATAACAATGCCTCTAAAAAAACCATTGCCAGTGGCGAAGCGCTCAAATTAGCAGTCGTTGGTCATACCAATACTGGTAAAACGTCACTATTGCGCACGTTACTACGCGATGTTTATTTTGGGGAAGTGAAAAACGAAGCAGCAACCACTCGGCATGTAGAGCAAGCAAAATTGACCGACAGCCAAACGGGCGAAGTATTGGTGGTTCTTTATGACACACCGGGTTTAGAAGATGCTTCAGGGTTAATGGATTGGCTAGAGGACAACACTGCCAGTCGCCGCGACGGTATTGAGCGCTTGCAGCAGTTTTTAGCAGCCGACATCGCCCAAGGCGGCGATGCGCTAACTAGCAATGGTAGCAATGAGGACTATAGCCAAGAAGCCAAAGTGATTCGGCAGCTGCTGGCAAGTGATATGGCCATCTATGTTGTCGATGCGCGTGAGCCGGTACTCGGTAAGTATAAAGATGAGCTGGCTATTTTATCGTGGGCTGCAATACCTGTTATGCCGGTATTTAACTTTACTGACAGTCAAGATGCCAATATCGACGCATGGCAGACGATGCTGGCAAGACGTAATTTGCACATCTCAACGCGCTTTGATTCCGTGGCTTTCGAATTTAAAGATGAGATGCGCTTATGGCAAAATCTTGCCATCATGCTCACCCATTCTGAGATGCTTGAGCAACTCATGGTACGCCGTACGGAAAACTGGTCGCAGCTCTATGAGGAGGCCAATATCATCATTGCCGATTTTTTATTAAATGTTGCCTCCTTTGTGCGTGAAATTAGTGAAGATGATGATCCAATGCCCGTACTTGCGCAAATGCAAGAAGCGGTCAGGCAGAGTGAACGGGCAATGCAGAACAGCCTGCTTAACTTATATAAATTTTATGATAACGCCGTGGCCGCAACGCCACTTGAGTTACAAGCCTATCAGCAAGACCCGTTTGACCCTGAACTGCTCAAAAGCTATGGTATTCGCACGACATCTGGTGCAGCAGCGGGCGCATTATTAGGATTGGGCATTGATGCGGCGGCACTCGGCACCACGTTAGGTTTGGGCGCTGCCATTGGCGGTATCGCAGGCGGGCTATTATCCAATACCAGTAGCATCGCTGATAAAATCACTGGCGTAAAGCGCTTATATATCGACCCTGCCACCCTAACCTTACTCGCCACGCGAGCGATAGATTTGCTCACCGCACTGCGTCATCGTGGTCATGCAGCAACCGATGCCACCCAACTGATATATAGCGGCGCAAAAAACGATGCTGATATCTCAAATAACGACAACCTAAGTAACGATAATGAAGAAAGTGTCGTGACGCCGTGGCCGCCACATAAATTACCCAGTGAGCTTAAAAAAGCTCGCGGCAAACCGCAATGGTCATCACTTAGTAGCGGTAAATCTGAACAGGCTCAGCTATTACGTGCCGATATGGCGTGGTCGTTGGCAAGTAAATTACAGTTATATAAGCCTGAGCGTTAAGTGTTAACCGTCGCTTTCTTTTATTTTTCAAACATATGGCTTTCAAGCGACCTTTACGATGGTGGGCGTAACAGCATACTTAATGCATCTGTACCGCGTACGTCTGTTTGCTGCAAGTAGATTGGATACAGTGGATACTTGGAGAAACTGTTTTCAATATCCTGCAGCAAGCGCTGTTGCCTCTTGGCACGAAGAAGCCAAAATTCATCTGACTGCGTGGGTACTATCAGCTGATTGATAACTATCGCGGCTGGTGTGAGTTTACTTTCTTCCAATTGTTCGATAGCGCGTTTGGTTTCTGCCAGTGGTAGCACATCGGCAGTCATCACCAATACAATCGCTGTTTGGCTACGGTCATGAAGCAATATCCCTGCTTGACGAAACAGTGCTTTGCGTTTTTCTAGTACTGCTACCGCTTGCTCCCAGCGGTCGGGTTTTTTTTGGGCAAACGGATTTGGCACATCTTTTTTATTGATGTCTTTTTGACTGCTCTTTTGATTGTGGCTGTCTAAATGGTTTGCGACTGAGCGTAATTTTGCCTGTCGCCGCTGCTGTGCTAGCAGCCCATCTGTCCATGCGCCCATCATCTCTGGCAATACGAGTAAGCGCAACGTATGGCCAGTTGGCGCGGTATCAAATATGATATGTTCATACTTCTTATCAGAGTTGGCATCTGCGGCGCAGACGAGATGCTGACACATGGACTCGAGCATCGCTGCTTCTTGTGCACCGGGTGCTGATTTTGATAGCCTCAGATGCTCACGAATTTTGGGCATCATATCGGGATTGGCATAAGCACTGATGGTATGCTCAACTTGGGCAAAATGCGCATCGACGATGACGTCAGGATTTAGCTCGATTGCATCAAGATAAGGCGTTACCGCTGTTTTCTCGTTACTTAACCGCATATTAAGCACATCACCCAAGCTATGGGCCGGATCGGTTGAGATAATCAGTGTCTTTTTTTGCTGGCTAGCATAATAGCTGGCAAGTGCCGCAGCCGTCGTGGTTTTACCGACACCGCCCTTGCCGCCAATAAAGATAATAGGCTGGGTCGATAGTTGATCTACTAATCCGTGTAGAGGGTGTAATGCCATATTTTTATCTCAATTTTAATTCATTCATTTTTTATCATTTTTTCTTATAAATCTAACTAGCAGTTGACTTAACAACAACCAACGTGGTCAAAGGGGCATTTATCCAACCCCATGCGCGTATGCCATTCATGGAAATTTTCCAAAAATAACGGCTGCAACTCCAAGGTATAAAAGCTAGCAGGATTATCAATGCCTAAGCTCTCTGCAAACATCAGCAGCATAAAGAAGTCTTCTTCATCACGTGCCGCGCGTGCCATCGTCTGGCGATAAGGCGCATGATAAAACTCATTGAGTCCAGCCGCAAAACGTTGCCACCATGGTGTTTCGTTTTTTACTTGGTTTGACGGGCTTTCTATTTGTTTTGGTATCGGGTTATCTTCCATGATTTATTCACCTCTGCTTATTTCTTATTACCTATCATCTCTATCATGCCTACCTCATACAAAAAACGCCAGCAATTGCTGCTAGCATTTTTTTGATAAAAGTAAAAATGATAAGGTTTAATCTCAATTACGAATCCGTTTTACCTTTATGCAATGTCCATTCTTTACGCAGCACAGATAGACTCTCGAACGTTACTAGAATCGTTGCGATCAAAATAATAATGTCCATAATAATCAGCAGCCAATTGCCCTCGGTAAAAAAGGTTTTTAGCTGAATCAATAAGGCGAAAATGGTCATAACTAGCAAAAATGACAAAGGTGCTAAGGTGTACCAAACCGCTCTGCCTTTACGTAATAAAATAACCGTGACAATCATAAGGGTTAATGCTGCCATGAGCTGATTGGTGGTACCAAATAGTGGCCAAATAATCATACCACCAGCACCATCGATACCGCCAGCGCCAAAGGCCAATAGCAAACAGCTACCGACGGCAAGCAGGGTTGCAACGAAGCCTTTGTTCAATGCAGGCAAGTTATAAAACTCACCAAACTCTTGGAAAATATAACGTTGCAAACGAACACCCGTATCCATCGTGGTGCCAGCGAATAATGCTGCCATAACAGTGAGCATTGTTTGAGAAAGCACCATATCGATACCAACACCTGCATTTAAGATGGTCGCACCACCATCAATAAAAGCACCGATAGAGCCGTCGCCAAATTTTTGATAAACCGCTTGCCAATCACCGAGTGTCGCAAAACCTGCGGTGGCCGCAAGAATGGCGCCCAGTGCGAGCATACCTTCACCCATAGCGCCAAAATAACCAACAAAACGTACATCGCCTTCTTTATCAATCTGCTTAGAGGTCGTTCCGGTCGCCACCAAACCATGGAATCCTGAGATAGCGCCGCAAGCAATGGTCACAAACAACAATGGCATTAATGACGGCGTGCCGATGGGTAAATCATGATTAATCGCTGGCGCGACAATGTTTGGTGTCGCAATAAATACGGCTGCATACAATAAAATCAAACCAACAAATAATTGTAACCCATTAATATAATCGCGCGGTTGCAGCAGCATCCATACTGGTAATAATGAGGCAATCGCCGCATAGGCGAATAAGATAATAATCCATACGGCGTTATCCGGTAGCCCCATAAAAGTCTCTGGTAACACGACTGGGAACATAGGGCCAAGATAAATAAGTCCATATAGAGCGACAACGCCAATAATGGATACCCAAACCAGATTCATCTTATAGCGATAGATACATTGACCGATGATGAAGGCCACGACCAATGCGCCCCAGACAGGTAACACAGAAGATGGGGTCTTAATCATCATATTGGCAATAGCGACGCCAAATACTGCGTTTACCATTAATAATAATAAGAAAATAACTACCATCATTAAGCTACGTACACGTGTGCCCATGACGGTACCAGCAATCGAGCCAATAGACTGACCCTTATTGCGCATACTGGCCCAAATGGCTGACATATCATGGACGCCTGCCATAAAAATGGTCCCTAAAACCACCCAAATAATGGCCGGCACCCAGCCCCAAATAACCGCAATTGCAGGACCGATAATCGGCGCCGCCCCTGCAACCGAGGTAAAATGATGCCCCCACAATACATATTTATTGGTGGGGATATAATCTACCCCATCTTTCATCGTATGGGCTGGCGTGGGACGACTGTCACCCAAGGCCAAAATCTTAGTGGCGATAAATTTTGAGTAAAATAGGTAGCCGCAAAGCATGGCAGCTACACCGAATAAAAGTACAATAGCACTATTCATCTCATCTCTCCCTAGACAGGTAGTAGGTAGTCTTATAAGTTCAAGCTTTTTAAATCAAAATATGAAAAATATGCTAGATTAGTGAGCAGTGAAAGACTCGGCTCACTGTTCTTCAAGAAACAGTTGCTAAGAAAACAGCTATCAATGAGATAACAGCATATCTTCTTGTGATTACTGGCTAATAAAGCATAGTATTTTAAGGTCAAAACGCTTAACCAATTAGCCATGAAGTATGGTGAGTCTTTACTTCTTGTGTGACTTAGCATTCTATGCCTTAAATAGTAACTCATTTGGCAGTAATTGTAACGTTGGTGAAACATTAAAAACGATAAATACAGGAGTTAGAATGGCCCATTATTTTGGATTTATACCGTCAGATGAATTAAAAGCGCTGATTATTGAGGCAGAGCAAATCGTTGAATCAAACGTAGAAACAGATTACTACCCCTATCGTGATGCCTTAACCCACCAAACGGCGCGTGACCTCACCGATAAATTATTGGTTGGACTGGTAGATATTATTCCAAATCCTGAGCGCCAAGCCGCCATGCGTAAAGTGGTCGGCACGGTCGAAAAAGCAACTGACACGCTGCTTAACATTCTATTGGGTAAAGAGAATAACGAAGAAGTGTTGCCGAGTTTTCATTTTTTACGTGATAAAGCGACCTTCATCGATAACGAAGGTGAAAAGCGTATCGGTTTTAAATTGTCAGATGCTGACGCCAAAATCATTGATGCTGGTTTTGCAGCGGTTACTCCTGAACACGTAGATATGAAAACGTTTAAAACGGCACTTGAAACGATGAATGAAGAAACGTTAACGCATTTCATTAGTCGCTATGCGGAAACGTTGAAGCTTGGCATGATTAAGCGCAAATCTGTGCCAGTTGCCAAAGCAGCTATCGATAAAGGAATGACCATGGCACTAAATAAATTACTGCCTGATCTACCTGATGCATCATTGAATCGTTTGGCCAATTATTATCGCCCATTTATCGTAAAAAAACCTGAATAGCGGTTGTATTAGCAACTATTATGTTTTTATTAAAACGGTAGTGTTGGGCAAATTTGCTAAAATTTGCTAAAATAGGCGGCACTTTTATCAAAGGCGCAACTCATGACCCAAATTAACAACCAAGAAATTGAAAAAACCCTGCGCAACTCAGAGTGCCTGATCAGCAGTATCGAAGTAGCCGCTGCTTATGAGCGCTTGGCCGCCCAGCTCAATCTACATTATGCCGGTTTAAACCCAATCGTGATGGTCGTTATGAACGGCGGACTTATCCCAGCCGGTCAGCTATTGACTCATCTAACCTTTTACCATCGCATGCATTATATCCATGCATCACGCTATCGTGATAATGCGGGTACCAATGAGCTTGATTGGAAATTTAAGCCTGACGTAAGTATCGAAGGCGAACACGTTTTATTAATCGATGATATTTTTGACGAAGGTATTACTTTAAAAGCCATTGTTGAAGAATTAGGTAAAGAAAAACCCTTATCGATTGAATGTTGCGTATTACTCAATAAAGAGCATGATCGCAAAGTTGCAGACTTTGACGTTGATTTTGTTGGTATTAATGTCGCAGACCGTTATGTTTATGGCTGTGGTATGGATTTCCATGGTTACTTGCGTCATTTGCCTGGTATCTATGCTATTAAAGAAGACAAAATCTAGTCATTCTTTGGTTGAATGTTTTGAATGTATCGCATAATAAAAAGCACCCAGTGGGTGCTTTTTTATTGCTTATATTTTGCTCTCACTGTTAATCTTTACTTATACAAGGCTCGTATTTTTTCTGTAGGTAGCATGCCTGTATCATTAACCTTAAAGAAATAATCTAACTGCCAATTTTGAGTCTTTATAGCAGTGTTACTGGTTGGCTTATCCCAGCTAGGATATACCCTTATGCCCATTTTACCTTTCGTAGAATGAGACTGGAGGATATCGTTTCTAAGTAAGACATCTTTTGGAAAAACAAACTGTCCAAATGTAGTGTTATCTTTAAATGTAGTGATTACCAATAAGTCTGGTGACTTGTTATATTGAAAAGGTTGATTCATATCTTTAGCATCTTTTTCCCAAAAAGTAACAAACTGCCCTACTTTGGTGGGTGTTTGCTTAGCTACTCTAAACCTAACCGTTTTAACACCCAGTTTGTTGATTAACTCAAACGTACCAGCAGCATATTCTATATTTTGTTGCTCCTCCTCAGTTGAAGCAACAATTAATTGATTAGGCTTATAAATGACTTCGTTAATATGGTCCAGCACAGTATAAAAGGTATACAACTTTAGCCCTCTTTTATCTATATATTTCTTAATGTTTGGTAAATTGTAGTGCCAAACCCGTATGGCGCTCAGTGGGTGTCTGGACAGCCTTTTCCAAAGCGGATTTCGTACTATATATGGTTACCTGTTTTTTGGCACGGGTCACAGCGGTATAAATAAGCTCTTTGCTCAGTAGCCTTGCATGACTATTATCAAAAGTAATGGCCACATGATCAAACTCAGACCCTTGCGATTTGTGAATGGTCATCGCATAGGCGGTGGCAATCACCTCTTCATTAAGCAGATTGACCGCAATCCCCTGCTTCTTATTCTCAAAAAACACTTCGAGTCGACTACGCTCATCACCAGTTTGCAAACAAAAACCAATATCGCCATTAAATAATCCTAGCTCATAGTTGTTTTGAAGGACCATAACGGGACGACCATGAAACCATGTGTTTTGACCCAGTGGTAGCTTAAGCTCAGTAAGGTGCCATTGAGTAAAGTAATTATTAATATAATGGTCGCCCCACTCGCCATTATGACCAGCAGTTAACACCCTGAACTGATTAAAGGTTTCCATTAATGAAGCAATGGTATCTTTAACTGATTCTGGCACGGATTTTTTTATCGGATTTATCAGCAGCGTTTTTATTTTGTTTATGTAGGTATGGTAATTTGATGTGAGGTTTGAGATGTTTTTATTTTTGCTTAGGCTATTTTCTATTTTATTATGTAGAGAAGCTTCTGTTTGTAAGGGGTTAATGTTATTCACATATTGAAAACTCAGTACCTTATCATGCTTTAACAGCTGCCAAATAGTATGAGTATCTGTCTTTGTCTTATTAATTTGATAAGCAAGCTTACCAATACCCGAATCTGATGTAAATCGACGACTCTCTGTTAGCTCTGCATGGATAGGCTCTAACCGCGGAATGCGGCACAAGTCAGCCAGTACCGCCCCTGCATCTACAGCTGCCAATTGGTTCGCATCTCCTAATAGTATCAGCCTTGCGCCAGGCTTTACCGCACTCACAAGATAGTTCGCCAGCTCCACCCCTAGCATCGACGCCTCATCGACGATAATAATATCCTCGCCCAGTGGATTATTAGCATCATAACGCGGTCTGCCAGTACGTCCGATACCTAGCAAGCGATGAATGGTTTTGGCTTCTTGTAATTGTAGTTCGACATTCGCGGTGTCTAACGCGGCTTGCAAAGACTCTTGCATACGCTGTGCCGCTTTACCAGTTGGTGCTGCTAATGCCAAGCTAGCACTGTCAGTGCTAAATCTAATGCTTTTAGACGCATCTGCCCCACTCTCTGTTGCCTGTTGCAGTGCAATCACTAGCTGAGCAACGGTGTAGGTCTTCCCCGTACCTGGTCCACCAGTAATAATACTAAAGGCGTTGTTGTTGGCGACATTAATTGCCTTTATCTGATGTTCATGAAGGTTTTCGGGTATTGCTATCTCTAGCGGTGTTACCTGCTGCTCTAAAATAGTGTTGATGCGCGCGGCTAAGTTAAACTCTGCTTGCCAAGCTCGGTGTAACCAAAAGGTGATGGTCGTATGTTGTTTATCAGTCTTTTGGTTCTTGATAAACTGATAAACAATAGGTTGATTATTTTTGCTTAGGCTATTTTTATTTTCATTATGGTTTGCGTTAGCATTAACGTCAGCGAACAAAGTGTGCTCATCGATTAACTTAGAAAAAAACGTTAAGTTGCTATTTTTCAATAGCTTATAAAGTAAGGCAACGGCATCGAACCTTTTAATCAACATCTCTTTGTCATGATTACTGAGTGCTAGCTGCGCCCATAGCTGGTCTTGCTTAGCAAACAAGTTCTCTAGCAGTACGAATATTGATACCTCAGCCGTAATATCTACCTCTAACTGAACCTCTATTTGAGTGTCATTCAAGGCAATAAGCGGCATTGCTAGCATCTCTAACAGCTGCTGTTGCCAAGCATATAGTGTCACCACTTCGTCATTGATATGACCGCTGAGCGGTACTTCGTGCTCAGTTTCCTGAATGGTGAGTACAGTATGCCCCTCTTCTAAATGCGCGGCTAACATAGTAAATAAGGCTGCAAATAAACCGCTGTCTGGTGTTCTGTCTATTTTTTCACTACCAGTATTAAGCTTGGCATCGGTCACGTTATACGCTAAATGCGTTTGCTGACGGCGCAGCAAAATATAATCACTGATGTTGCTGGCCCAGCTTTCTTGTAAGCTAATAGCAGCGCTGCTCTTATTATTATTATTCATAAATTATTACTCATGGTCTGTTTTTCTCTATACTTATAGGATTAATCGCTACAGTAATTTGTTGCATCAAATTCGTAATTGCATTCATTTTGTGTACCCTGCTAACTGGGCATGCCAAACAATGCATCTAAGGCCTTAATAAAATCAATAGGAATATCCCACGTCACCAGTCCATAGCGGGCACTGTTTGTTGGTTTGTCATGCATTGTCTCACTGGCTATTGAGTCGCCGCCACTCAGTACATTCGCCTCTTTTGCTTTAGTCACCAACTGAGAGGTTGGATCATATACGCCTCGTAAAAAGACATACTCCACCGCGCCCAAATACTTAGCTTCATTGCCTACATAATCAGCAATTCGCATCGACAAAAACCGATGCAATGCCACTTGATAAATGGCTGCTTGCAACCAATACCCTGCTTTAGACATCGCTTGCTTGAGCGTAGCTTCGTTATAATCGCTTAGGCTATTTCCTAAAAAGTTACTTTTATAATCGACGACATAATACTTGCCAGCATGCTCATACACCAAATCGATTTCACCACGTAAATAACGATATAAATGCGCTTTGTTTTGCGGGACAAGATTAACATGTTTGTCGGTTTCATTAGGCAGGTACTGTTGAAAAAGTCTATTAATATCCTGTGCTTTAAAACGCTCTGACAGCCCCATATTGAACTCTAGTTCAGCGAACCTATGACCTGCATCGATAGAGCGTAACGACTGATCAGACGCTAATAGCGGCGTATGTAGCACCTCTTCAATCCAGCCAATGAGAGCTGCATGCTTGCTAGCATCTATCGAGTCCGAATCCAATGAATCAGTATTTAATGAAGCACTATCGCCTTGCTCTTGCTTCTTCGCTTGTAATCGACGGCTTTGGGTTTCAGCACTGCTATACACCAACGGCAGCTGATAGCTACTAATAGCTCTATCGATAACCTGAGACCACTGGGATTTATTATTAAAATCAATTTTTTCAAATATCTCATGCAAAAATGTACCCGCATTGGCACCTTTCACAAAGGTAAAACGAATATCATCCTCTAACTTGAGACTTGCCTGATCGACTTGCGCGGCAGCGTCATGACTATCTGATGCATGACCACCCAGTGACGGTGGAACTGACGTTTCGGTGATATTGATATCAACATCAATATCTATCGCATCATCAATACGCTCATCCATCACAGCCATTGTCTGCGTTGACTCATCTAGCTGACGGGCTAAGGCGGTAAAACTGGTCTTAGCCCAACCGTAAAAGTAATTGATTTTCATAACTTCTGAAAAATCATCATACTCAATAGGTTCGGTTTTGGGCGTAATAAAATCGGGCGATCCACTTTCTGTTAATTTGCCTGCTTTAGCAGCAGCACAGTTATCATTATAGAACTCATTGACCTTATGCCCTCTAATCATACCTATGGTGCCTTTGAATCTATCTGGCAATTCAAATTTTGGCTCTGGTGACTCAAACCAATAGAACACCGGCTTTAATTCAAACCCTGTTTTGTTGTGGGGATCTCGCAGTACCACATAAAGCTGTTCACTGGCGCGCGTAAAGGCCACATAACCAAGCCGGCGCAGCTCCTCGAAGCCCTCCTGTGTCTCAATATCGGTATAGTAACCCTTTGTGGTCGCAGAGCCTTGTACAGGAGAGAATCGGCGCTGATTGCCTGTCGATTGCTGAGCTAGCGCTGACTGATTTTGTTGAATAGCGTCTTGTTGAGTAGCATCTTGCTGGCTAGGATTCTGTTGCGCGTTGTAGAGATACAACCCATAGTCTTCTTTATTACCTGACTTCCTACTGGCATCACCCATACCCAGCACATAGACAATAGGAAACTCTAACCCCTTTGATTTATGAATGGTCATTAGCTGCACGCCAGATTCTGTCGGTAACGGATACTGCTTGGCCCAATCGCTGCTAGGCGCGCTATCTATGTTTTGTCTAAACCAGGCCAGCAGCTCGTACTCACCCATGCCGATACCATACTGCGCTAATATATCCATTACATGACGCAAATCCATAATATGACGATCGCCTTCTGGATGCGCGGCTAATGCTTGCCAAACGCCTTGCGGCTGCACAGGGCTTTGATCTAACAAGTAATGCATGGCCGATAATATGCCAAAGTGCTGCCAACGCTGGGCACCTTCTTTTAAATAGCTAATAAAGTCTTGATAGCTTTTCTTATTATCAATGGCTTGTGTATTAGCGCTATTTAAATCTACACCCCCTGACTCATGGTCCGTCATCATGGCTTTAATATCTTTGATACTCAGGCCATACAAATGACTGGTCAGCACCCGATTAATCATGTCATGACGATACGGATATAACATAGCACTCAGCAGCGCTGCCACATCCTCTGCCATGACGGTTTCGAAGATACTCACATCACTGGTGGTCAAGGTTGGCACACCAAGCTTTACCAGCTCATCTTCCACCCGTTTTAAATCTTTTTTGGCACGTGCCAGCACGCCAATATCGCTCGGCTGAATCGGCTTGCCTTTTAACGCCTGACCACTGCTGAGTAAGGTCGCAATATGACGCGCTGCGATCTCGAACTCATCATACTCAAGCTCCTTGTCCTTATCATAAGGTAGGTGCAACACACTCACTGGCTGAGCAGAGAGTACGTCATTTACTAACTCGCTATTTAGTATGTTTGAATCATTAAACCAAGACAGCTGATTTTCTTGCTTTTCAGCTTTAATGTGCTGGTAATAAATACCACTACCTAACTGTGCCAGCCTATTCTCTTGAGTCACTGGCGCAGGCATACCGAACCAACAGTTTAGGGCATTAATCACACTGGCGTTTGAACGACGATTAACATCGAGCGTCCATAGGCTGCTTTTGTCAAACTGGGCTTTCATATAATTGTAGTTGGCGACATCACCGCCGCGAAACCCATAAATGGCCTGCTTAGGATCGCCTACCAACAACAAAAAATCATGGTTGGTTTTATTGCTCGCTTTATCACCCGTAGCCTGCTTGTCATTAGCCGACGGTTTACGTTTATTTGTTGGCAAATAGATGCTTTCAATCATAGTGGCTTGCTCGCCATTGATATCCTGCGACTCATCAATCAATGCCACTGGATAGTGATGACGAATATAACGTGCCAGCTTCTCTCCTTGCCGACCCGTTAATGCTTGGTTTAAACGTACCATCTGCAAGCTAAAGGTAGTTTCACCGCGCTCTTCTAATATAACCGGTAGCCTGTCACGTACCGCCAACACAATATGGCGATTTAGACTAGCCAAGACGCTAACTATGTATTCATCGAGCTTTTTGCTTTCTTCAATATACCGTTTAAAGTCACGAACCACCTGCAACTCATTAAATATCAAATTAACTCTTTCACCATCTTTTGGCTTGTAGAACTGTTTGCCTATATCATCAGTTTTCTGAAACGCTTCAATTAACTTTCCAGTATAAGTTTTTTTGTCTGATATGAACTTATAAGCGGCGGGACCAGACTCTTCTAACACTTGAACGATTTTCGGCCAAGACTCTCTGTTATTCTGCAACTGTCCTTTGGGAACTTCATAGTATTCGCCATCAGGCTTAAAGAAAGCATCAAGCTCATCGCTGCGCTCAATGATACTATGGATAAGCCGCTCGTAACCCTCAAAAGAAAAATCACTGCTCACAACTTCATCAATTGGCGCAGAAATAAAATTCAGCGACCGAGTTACATAGTTTTTATGATCGCCCACCGCCGTCAGCTTACCTTGCTGATCCATCAATGCATACAATTTAGGTTGCTCGTGATACAGCCTACTTTGAAACTGACGCAGCTCATCATGAACAATACTGTCCGTCACTTGCTCAATGCTGCTGTCTTCAATAATAGCCATCCCTTGCTGATGACCGGTCTCGCTACTGTACTCCTTCAACCATTTTTGCGCCAAGCTATCAAGGGTTCCGACAAACAGCTTGTCCAAGGTGGTTAATACAAGCGCCGTGCGTCGAATGGCTTCTGTCATAGGATAGCTGTATACATGATCAAGCAAGTAGCCGACCAGATGCAGATTGATAGGGTCTTGCATGATGTCATCTAAGCGCGCATATTTAGCCTGAGCGACTAACCAGTCCTCACGATCTTTTTTTGCTTGTGCACGCTTTTCAGCAGCAGCTTTTTTGTCATGAGCTTTGTCATAAACAAAGTCTTGATTTAGTTCATCTGCATCTATTTCAGCGTTTGAATCCGTATTTGAGCTATTGACTGCTTGCTTATCACTATCAGGTGTCACCTGTAATATATGTGGATACAAACTCTCTTTATTAGCGCGGTCAGCACTCAGGCTATTCACCCATTGCAGCAGCTGATAGAAATCCACCAAACGATCATGAATGCGCTGACGCATCTCAGCAGCCGCAGCGCGAGTAAAGGTCGTCGCAATGATTTGCTCTGGCGCACGCCGTGCCTCAATCAACAGACGCAGTACAATGCCAGTTAGTGTCCACGTTTTACCAGTACCAGCTGACGCTTCGATAAGATGCCGCCCCGTCAATGCAACATCAACCGCTGGTATCACATCCGCCTTATTCTTAGGCTTAATCATATCGTGATTCGCAACCTCACTGTCAGTCATAGCCTGATATTTATCAAATGAATGAGGCTGGGTAGAAATGTCCATCATGTGAGTGGTGGCGGTAAATTCTGTCATAGGGGCGTACACTTTTTATTATCAATTAAACCAAAGGGCAAAAAACGAACCGTTTTAAACAGTTTTAAGTAACCAGCTAGCCTGCTAACTATCTAAACCTTGTAGCGCTGTGAACATTGGCTCATACAGCGGCTGTGCTAACGTCGTTAATGCTGCTGATAGGGCTTTAAAGGCGTCTTGATCACGCAGTACGTATTGCCAAATGGCATGCTGCGAGCAGGTATCGTATACCGTGTCTACGTGATAGTTGGGTCTTAGCCAATCTGAGAAGTCTGCGCGTTTTGGCCAATAGCTGCCGCTCTCGTCTTCACTCTCTGCCGCTTTTGCACACTTATCAAGATAACTGAGCGCATATTCTGGCAATAAGGTAATCGGTACTTGACCGACTAGCTTGCCAAATATCGCCCACTTTATCAGCTCGGTCACGGCATCTTCATACACAATAGGGCTTAACTTAAATGTGATTACATCTTTATATTTACCAACTTGCGAGTTGGATTTGTTAAAGCGCCAAATACTCACGCCATCATCTACTGCGACTTGCTCAGCAGTGGTACGTCTGGCAACTTGCCAATACAGATGCGACAACCAAAACTTGATTAAATGCTTGGGGCTAGCAGAATTGGGCAGTATGTTTAACCACTGCTTGGGTGAGTTTTCCGCATAGGACACGCCAGCCTGTAGATTAGAGGGATGGTGATTGGCATCTATCGATACTGATGTAGGAACTGATATTGGTACTGAACCTTTTATTTTAACTATTTTAGGCAATAGCTTCGGTAGTGGCGCATTATCAGCATGGTTCAACACAGTCGCTAACTCTAGCTGAACGGGATGCTCGGTGGTTGGGGTCAGTAGCTGCAAACCACCTATCTCGCTTGCCTCTAATATCTGGGCATCATCCAAGCCATTAGCAACTAGCTGTTCTTTAAATTCCTGACATTGCTGCTGCAGTTTTTGTTGTTGATTGGGCAATGTCGTTTGGCGCGCCACACCTGCTGGCATGATTTTTTGATACATCAAGATTGGACTGTCTTGCGTGGCGGTGCTGTCGGTACTATTATTTGCTGCATCGCTCGCCAGCTCGTTAATCAGATACTCTTTTATCTGATAAGTCGTTAGATTGTCTAGGAATAGTGGCTCTTGATGTGCCAGCGCTTCCTCGCCTTGCACCACATGCACCTTTTGAGTACGCAAAAATGCCTTGGCAGGATGGCGCACTTGATAGGCCAATACCCCTTCAACGTCTATCTCTCCGATATTAAATACAGTTTCGGAAAGTGCCTTTTTAGTAAGGTCATTAACCTCTCCAGAATCACTGGAGACAGCTGTTGCGTCTAGTGACAACATCTCAGCTATTACATCTAAGGTTTGATTGTCTACTTGTCCTAACTGACCTAGAGATTGACCAAGTAGCTGAGCGATTGATTCGTACTGTGCTTTGGTAGGCAAACCAACCAGTTCTGCATGCTCACTAAATGCTCTGCCCTTTAAGGTATGAAACACCGCTTGCCAAAGCGGCGCAGGCGGAAACTGACGTTTTTGCGCAAGCTTGGTTTTGCGCATGGCTTTATTCAAAAGAACATCTAACTCATCTGCATTATCAATAAGGCTGTTGTCTTGAATATTATTTTCAGTGTGGATAGCTGCGCTTTCATTCAAATTGAGCTTAGGAGTGTCAGACGCTTGCTCACAAACATCTGCGTCTTCAATGTCTGTTTCAAACAAACTCTCATGAAACGGCAGTGCCGGATGCTCAGTCACCAGCCACTGTTTAATCAATTTAGGTAAATAACGCTTAAGGCTCTCGGTGGTAGAATCAACATTCTCAGGTAATGTGTCTAACGCTTCAAGCGAGTTGACCTGCCACTGCACCTCACCTTGCAAAAATTGTAATAGCTCACTAACTGGGTTGGCTGGCAGGTGCTCGTGGGTATCCAACAAACTTTGACCGTTATAAAATATCCAGCAAGCACTGCGCGCACACAGCAAGGCATCTAAAAATGCACCATTATCATCATCTTCACTGACTCTATCACCGCGGCGGGCATTGGTGGCTTTCATCAAATCATAGCGATTATCAAGATCACGCCCAGGAAATTCAGACAGATCCATATTGAGCATCACCACCAAATCAAAAGGCACATTTCTGAGCGCCCCAAATCGACCAAAGGTAATCACCCCAGTCGGCTCGGCACTGACCTGCTGACTCTCAAGCTCTGCTTCAATACTGTCCAGCATAAAATTCAGCTTTAATGGCAACTGCTCAACGCCTGCCAGCCTTTGCTCTACTTCTTTTTTGTTAGCATTACTGACACTATCGCTACTGGCGTACTGTCTATAGTGACGATTGGCCCTCAGGCTTGATTTAAAGCCATTCATAGCGTTATAGATGGCGCGCATCGTACGCGTTTGATCGACATCACTAAAGTAGCGATGAATGACTTGTTTCTCAATCTGATCAAGCCAATCTTCCGCTTTTAGTTTTTGTGTATGATCATCACGGCGCGCAGTCAAACCGGCATAAATACGACAAAGCGCTTCAATAATTATCGCATCATTTAGGCTCACTTGCGGCAGCGGCAAACTCATCTCCGGCAAGGCAGTGCTTGGCCAATCTTCCTGTGCCAAAGGATATAAGCAATCGCTTAAACTGGCCTCTGGCATCACGAGACCCAAGGTTAATCTATCTAACGCTTGAGCAAAGGTAAATCGGTAGTCATAGTCGTTGCTATCTAGGGTTTGTTTAAGATGCCATTCATCAAAGCCGCGAATAAAGCCTGCCTCTACCAGTAAATCACAGCCACGGCTCATCTGATCATGGGTTAAGCCAAAACTTTCATACAGCGGTGGCAGCATTAGCCAATCAAGCACCTCGGCGGCTTCAAAGCGGGCACTATGACTGCCTAACAGCTTATAAAAACCAATGATGGCTTCCCATAGCTGACGAATATCTGCATCGACCACACCAGTTACCTTTGCAGGCAAGGTCAAACCGTCTTGACCTTTACCACTGACGAAAATAGAGCTGATCAGCGCATGGTGACGCTCAACATCGGGCAGCAACACGACAATATCGGATATATGGCGTTTTTTCTTACCAGGTTTTAATGGCTCATTCAACCAGCGCCCAATCATAATACGCAGTACTTCAAGTTGACGCTGCAAACTATGGCATGAATGAATACTTAGGCTATTATCTTGTGCAGACATTGCCCAAAAACGCTCCTTCTCAAAGCGTTTATTCTCTAATGCTTCATCGTCATACCACGGCGTCTCTTGCTCATCTTGATCAGAGCCGGTCTCTAGTTGTTTACTGACTGCTTGCGATACTTTGGCCGCGGTCGCTTGCTGGGTAGACTGCTCATCGAGCATCAACACATCATTTTGTAAACGTCTCAATAAGCTTACGCTCTTTTGCAGCTGTTGCGCACTATCATCAAAATCAATACTGAACTCGTCGCTCAAGCCATCATTGCTATCATCGCCCTCATTAAAGATGTCCTGCCACTCAACGAGTGCGTCTTGGTATTGCTCATTACCCGATAAATTAGCAAGCATGGCAAAGGTATCACGCGACTGTTTGCCCAAACGTGATAGCAAACTGTGCCCATAATCACGCAGAAACACGCTTTCAGGGTTAATGATCTGTTGACGCTGTAGCCATGATTTATCAACAATATCCGCCCAAAACAGCTTGGATGGGTTGTAGTGCAGCAGTGTGATATCCATGTATTGTGACAAGCGCTGTAAAAAGTCGAGCTCGGTTTGTGGCAATTGCTGAATGGTAAAAATGCGCAGAACTTTGGGCAGTTGAGCACGCTCATTCGCCTTGTTGCTTTTTAGCGCTGACCAAAAAGTATCCTCAAGTGCCACCCGGTGCTGATGCACATCGGCAAACAAATGCGACCATAAGAAACGCTGGGCGACCTCTAACTCTACATAGTGCGCCACCAACCATTCAGGGGTGCCACGTGCATACTTATCGAAGCGCAAGGATAGTGCATCCTTATCCGCTATCAGCGCATCCACATTAAGCGGCTTATTATGTGACCACAGATCCAACCAGTCTTCACGATGGGTTAAATAGCGGTTAAACACCCTCGCCAAATCACTTGCCAGCTGCCAAATACGCGCATCTTGCTGTGCCTTATCCTGCTGAACTTCTTCTTGCGGCTCATCAATCAAAGACGCCAGCAGTGGATGAACGGGATGTTTTTCATCAGCGACAATCGCCTCTTGATAGTAAGTCAAATAACCAAACAATCGCCACTGCATTACCGTTGGTGACAGTACTGCCACCTCAGGCACATTCAACGTTGACGCTACAGGGTTTTGTTCTAATAAATAGGCATTGTGGCGGCTCAACACATCCTGCATCAATATCCACTGATACTGACCCCAAAACGTCGTCGTCACTAAGGTACTGATACCCGCTTGGCTTGCAATAGACTTGTCTAGCCAATCACCAAGTACCATTGATGGCACAATGACAACAAACTCTTCAAAAATGGGTTGATTTTTGGACTTATAGGCCTCCAACAACTGCTCAACTAAAAGCTCGGTGCGGTGCGACTGAATAATGGTAAACATAAATGAGGTAATCTATTTGAATGAATAAAGCTGGAATAGTAAAAATTGAGTATTAAAAACAACACGACGAGCGTGTAAATTTTACGGCAAAGCTGATGATAGCGTATGGTTTCATACTTTTTATGAAGAAGAAACGTGGTAGGCAACACTCATCAATCTATGTTTGCTGCTCGTTAGTCTGTTGCATTTCTGCTAGCATAATATCGATTAAAAACAGTAGATATTATAGTACCAATTCATGCATAACACCCTGTGTTTGGCAGTAAAACTGTCGCTAATAATAAACGATGAGTATTAATAACACGGTTGGTAGTGAGAAAAGCTAATAACGTGCGCAATCTGCTGATCAGTGTGCCACTGTTCGCGGTGGTTTACCAGCACGTCACCTATAAAGCAAGAGCGCTTGCGACAACGGATGTCGCTCTACCCTTTACCTAAACTTTTTTGTTAAAGAGATAACAGAATACTATGCCCATGCGCCCCATTGATGCCATTTTCGTTCATCCTAAACGCCGGTTGTATGTTGTATACTACCGCGGTGAGCTGTGGGAATTGCCCCGCATGAAAATTGATGATAGGTCATGGCAAAACAGGCAGCCTTATACTGACGATAGCAGTGGTCTTTATCTTAGCATCCATCAAGCCATTAGCGACCCGATATTGACCCAAAAACTTCGTACTTTAAACTTGCCAGCAGCGGTGCGTGGCAGCACGTTACCACGCTTTGAAGCATGGTGGGAAGCCCACGGTTTTAAATGGCTTAAAGACAAACTTACCACCGGTGAATCGCCATTGGCCGCGCATCAGGCTTTGCAAGCATTGTCTACTAATATGGCAGCTGCTCAAGCGACTGATAAACAAAACGCGCCTGTTTCAGGCTTCCAAGTAGTATCTAATGATGCTAGCAGTAATAACGAAAATAATCCTACCCAACAAAAAACTAATGAGCCAAGTACGGCAGCACCTGTAGCAAAAGACGCGGACATCTTTGCTCATATGCTGGCAGATTTAGTAGACGAAGTATTAAACCATCAAGAATAAATCTGTTACCATTTATCATCTACTCTATCAATTAACCACATTAACCAAAAAAAAGAGCGGTAACTTATGAGAGATTACAAGCTGCTATTAGCGGGGCTTATTTTACTGCTGCTGATTATTTTTATCGCCATCTTTACTTGGTTATGGACCAGTAACCGCAAAAATATGGACCCTTTGCCGATTATGGCAAATAACAATGATACATCGTCTGCGGATAATGACGAAAATACCATTGCAAAAAGCACCTTGCACATCCAAGCAGAAGATGGGCTGCAAGCACCTTTAGATGCGGTGATTGCAAGCTTTCAAGCACGCTATCCAAATATGCAAATATTAACAAACTATGTGCCTTCGGCTGCCCTTTTAACGTTATCCGATAATGATTTTGCCGACAGTCATCGCACCGACGATGAGCGCGCGTCTTTTCTCATAGATACCGATTTAATCATTGCGAATGGCAAGCTGTCAAAAGAGCGACTAGCGCCTTTGCAAGAACAATTAAAAACCGCTCAAGACAAGCACAACCAGAACAAATTAAATGATAGTAGCGCCCAAGTTAAAAAAGCAGAAGATGGCGTAGATGAAGCTGATGCAGAAGTGGCGGCTCACGCCAAAAGCGATAATACCAATACCCGTAGCCTGAGTTCTTTTGGCTATGCCCTACAAGGCGAGCAAGCGGTAGATGGCGTGGTATTAACGCAAAACCCTGCGGCGATTAATTTTAGAAATTTTTTGCTCTCAAGTACCGGACAAGATATCTTAAGCCAGCATAATTATACTAATATCGACGGTTATAAGAATGATATGGACAATTTATTTCAACCAAGTTCACGCGCCAAACAAGCAACCGGCGAGCTCTCGGTAGATGTATCCGACGCGCTTAGCAATGGTAAATAAGTCTAAGGCCCGCTGCCTGATGATTACGCATTGCTTTTGTCAGACCTTTTTTTTACAATAGCACTCCACCACGCGCCTATAGCTCAACAGGATAGAGCAGTTGCCTCCTAAGCGATCGATCGGGGTTCGAGTCCCTGTGGGCGCACCAATCATTGTATTTAGACATAACCTCGCATTACCTAAAGTGACCCCTGCCGTCAAATCCGTACAGTTAAACTTGGGAGATTTTAATTACGCAGCCTGACGATAATAATCAAACCACACCTGTCTTGGCGATTTATAGCCCAAGCCCTTTTGAATCCTCGTCTGGTTGTAGTACAGCTCAATATATGCAACGATATCGTTTATAGCTGTAAATCTGGTGTAGAAGCTGCCATGAAGCGGCTGGGCTATACCCGCAAAAAAAAGTCTTAAACACCCAAAATCAAGTTGGCTTAAGCGATTAGAGTACACCATTAAACTGAAACACTATCAATGCCAAGGCTATCCTATTATTTATATGGATGAAAGCGGCTTTGAGCAAGAAGTCATCAGAGCCTTTGGCTATACGCCAGTAGGCAAACCTTGCATCGATATCTATAATTATCAAAAAACAAAAAGAACCAACGTCATTGGGGCACTATATCGAAAAAGATTGTTTGCCGTGGACATATTTCTCCATAACATCAACTGGCAAGTGGTTTACGACTGGTTTAAGTATAACGTCTTTCCAAAGCTTGGTCGCAAATGTGTCATCGTCATGGACATGAGCGAGGATAAAGCACTGCTTTGCCCGAGTGCAAGGGGAGAGCTATGCTCGAGTACCAGATTTCATAAGAACAAACGTATCAAAAAGCTATTAAACCGACATGGTCATCGCATACTCTGGCTACCGCCTTATAGTCCTGATCTAAATCCTATTGAGAAGAAGTGGGCTGAGGTAAAAAAGCTCAGGCAAGGCTGGGGTGAGAATAATCTAAATCATTTATTCAGCAATGTCTGCTGTTACAACTTTAAGTTGGATTGACTATATTACGCAAAAGAACGTCGTGGTGGCTGATGAAATCAGTTATAGAAGTCAAACTCAAACGGGTGAAATCACCTCTAAAGGGTTCGAGGTTTCAGGCAGCCACATGCTAAGTGATTGGGTAGATATTGCTGCAAGCTACAGCTATACCGATGCTGAGATTACCGAAGATGAATTTAACCCTGACGTAGTCGGCAATACGCCAGCACAAACCGCTAAGCACAAAGCGACATTGTGGGCAGACTATTACGCCACAGATAAATTGACCCTCAATGCAGGGGTTCGATATGAAGACGGCATGCAACTTGATAAGCAAAATTCAGACGAGCTGCCAAGTGTGACATTGGTAGATATTGGTGGCAGCTATCAAATCCATCCGATGCTCACGGTCGGCGCTAGTATCAATAATTTGTTTGATAAAACCTATGTCGGTACTTGCTACGATAGTAATAACTGCTGGATGGGACCCGAGCGCCAGATGTCCGTCAGTCTAAAGGCCAACTTTTAAACAATATAGAGCTTATCATTACTAGAGAATGTCCGTTTTATATACTGGCGCTATCTAAACTGATAACTTAAAAAATGAAACACTTAAATTAAGAAAGGCATTAAAATGGCAAAACCCGCTCCAAGAACATTGAATGTTGTTCGTACCAAATACATCACGCCACAGATGTACCGCGTCACGCTTGGCGGTACTGGCCTGCTTGCCTTTCCAAAAGATCAAGAAAGCGCTTATATTAAACTCATATTTCCTCAAGACCATGGGGCTCGGCCACTGATGCGCACTTATACCATTAGCGGACAATGTGAGGATGAAATAGATGTGGATTTTGCTTTGCATGACGCTGAAGGGCCTGCTTCAATGTGGGCACGTAACGCCCAAGTGGGTGAGCAAATATTGGTCGGCGGCCCAGGGCCAAAGAAGCTGATTAATAATGAGGCAGATTGGTTTTTATTGGTTGGTGATATGACAGCGCTACCAGCCATTAGCGTCAATCTTGCCCAGCTACCTGCTGAGGCCTGCGGCTATGCAGTCCTTGAGGTCACCAGTGAAGCAGATAAACAACTACTCAAAAAACCAGACAACGTTGACATTCACTGGGTGATCAACTCACATCCAAATACCGAAAGCAGCCCATTACTTGAAAGGGTTAAAACGCTTACGTGGCTAGCAGGCCAGCCTGCGGTGTGGGCAGCATGTGAATTTCATAGTATGCGCGCCCTGCGCCATCACTTTAAAACATATTTTTCAATACCAAAAACGCATTTATACATATCCAGCTATTGGAAAGTCGATAGCACAGAAGACCAGCATAAAGTTGAGAAGCAGAAAGATGCAAAAAATCTAGGGGCTGTATAGAATTGAGGAACCATTGAAAAAAATAAGCAACGCCTTACTCTACTGTTTACCACAACAAAGAAATAAGGCGTCACTTATGACTTGCACCAAGCTCAACGATGAACTTTGGCACAAGCTATTTATTATATTGCGACAAATTAACGTATATAACAAGCCCAATCTAAGACGTACCGTTGAAGGCATGCTGTACCGCATAAGAGTAGGCTGTCCATGGCGAGATTTACCTTCTTATTTCGGTCATTGGTCTCGCATATATCATCAATACCGTTATTGGCGTAAAACCGGTAAATGGCAAAAGCTCATGAAAATAATCACTTAGATTAACACATGAAGTGCAATACCAAATGTAAGGTAAAAAAAAGACCTAGATGCGCTAGCATCAAAGTTTTTATCCACCGACCAAAGTGAGATTGCAACCATGAACTATACACATCTAAGCCTAGGGGAACGATACCAGATTTATGCCCTTAAAGGGGCAAAACATAGTATTAATTTCATAGCGAGGGTGTTAAACAGAAGTCCCAGTACCATATCAAGAGAGCTTAGGCGTAATAAAAGCCTACGAGGTTACCGAGCAAAGCATGCTAATAACAAGGCTTGTGACAGACGGGCTAACAACGCCACAACTATTGTGGCTGACCTCTGGGCATGGGTGACAGACAAGCTTAAAGAGAACTTGCGTCCTGAGCAAATATCTGGGGTTCATGGTGGTATCAGTCATACCCGTTAAGTCGAACTCTAAAAACAGCAACAATGACACACTAGACTGGTATTTGTATCGTTGCCGTCACTTGGTAGAAAACGCTTTTGCTAGATTGAAACATTTTAGGGGCATGGCCACGCGATATCATAAGCTCAAAGATAGCTATGCAGCAGCGGTAATGCTTGCTTGTGTCTTTATCTGGTTGCCACTCATTTGAATTCTATACACATCCTAAAAGGTAGTGTTAAATTATGGTGTAATGGACAAAATTCATGCT
>NZ_VKLR01000027.1:0-37255 GCF_007280595.1 Psychrobacter sp. YGAH215
ACTGAAATGGTTATGCCTGGTGACAACGTTGAGATGGGCGTAGAGCTTATCCACCCAATCGCTATGGACAAAGGTCTTCGCTTCGCAATTCGTGAAGGCGGCCGTACCGTAGGCGCTGGTGTTGTTGCTAACGTCCTTAGCTAAGCATCAAAACCCTAACGCTATAGAGTTATCTAAGCGTTATGTAGTAAGAAAAAAGCCATCCTGATAAAGGGTGGCTTTTTTTATGGGGTATGAATGCGGATAAGGGGTTAAAAAGACATATAGTAAACATATCCTAAAAACGCGATGGTATTGCTGATATCAATTTTTTGTAGCCTCTGTCTGCGCAGGCACAGCAAGCAAGAAAAATTGATATCAGCAGTGTGTGATGTATCTATATTACTTTTCACTCACTATAGTAGAAGAGTAGGGCAGACAAAAACCAATCTCACCTTATATGGGTTTATACATGTACCTTAAAAAGCGCTTATTATCTGCTTGGTGTCTATTGTAATTTTTAACCGAGCTTGCTATATTAACGCTGCAGCTCATTAGCGCCTTTTATGGCTGATTTTATTATCGCTATTAAGTGCCTAATCTATAGTATTGAGTAGCAATGGTAGAATATTTTTTCTAAATGCTTGCATTCCATGCTCAATATTGTATAATGCTGTCCTTTACACCCATAGGCGATTGGCTCAATTGGTAGAGCATCGGTCTCCAAAACCGAGGGTTGTAGGTTCGAGTCCTACATCGCCTGCCATCTTCTTATCTCATCTTTGTTGTACCCCATCATCTCCGAAGCGAGTTCTTTATGAGCAATAATCAAGATAACCTCGAGACTAAGTTATCTGATGCCAAGGCGGTTGCTGGTGGAATGCTGTCTAAAAATAAGCACATCTCAGCGAGCGGTACTTCTGCTGTTGAAGTTGCTAAAACTGGTTCAGTTAAAGATGTGGTATTGTGGCTACTTGCCGCAGTAATTTTGATAGGAGCAACCTTAGTCAATCAATACTTACCAGGCTATTGGCAACCTGCCAATGATGTTTGGATGCGTATTGGTATCATCGTTGCTCTAGTTATTATTGCCTTGGTCTGCTTAGCGTTAACGCATCAAGGCCGCGCTTTTAAAATATTATTAAAAGATGCCGCCGTTGAGCTACGCCGAGTCACATGGCCTGGCAAAGATGAAACCTTTCAATACACATGGCAAACGATTGTCATGATTGCTATTGTGGGTTTTTTGGTTTGGCTATTAGATAACTTTTTTAACTGGTTCGTTGGTATTTTTATTGGTTAATGACGCGTATTAGTGTCCATTAAACCAAATTTACTTATAACGACTTAACTTTACTGATCAGGAGCGTGATATGCGTTGGTATATTGTCCAAGCGTTTTCAGGATATGAAAAGCAAGTACAACGTTCGTTAACTGATCGTATTAACCGTAGTGACTTTGCTGAGTCATTCGGTGATGTACTGGTTCCTACTGAAGAAGTCGTCGAAATGAAAGACGGCAAAAAGCGTAAAAGTGAGCGTAAGTTCTTTCCAGGCTATGTATTGATTCAGATGGAAATGAACGACAACACGTGGCATATAGTCAAAGACTGCCCTCGTATTATGGGCTTCATCGGTGGTACGCCTGAGATGCCTGCACCGATTACGCAAGTAGAAGCCGACCGTATTTTGAACCGTTTGAACCAGACTGAAACTGACCCACGTCCTAAGACGCTATTTGAGCCAGGCGAAGAGTTATTGGTTATCGATGGTCCATTTACTGACTTTAAAGGGTTGGTAGAAAAAGTGGATTATGAGAAGTCTAAACTGCATTTAACGGTAAACGTATTTAATCGCCCGACGCAAGTCGAGCTTGAGTTTAGTAAGGTTGAAAAACTAGACTAAACCGGTAAAACATTCATCAACCGGGGAGCTGTTAGTCAATGAGGTGCATACCATATTGATTTGGCGCTATTACCCATTTAGGAGAGTATCATGGCTAAGAAGATTGATGGTTACATCAAACTGCAAGTGCCTGCAGGTAAAGCAAATCCTTCACCACCGATTGGTCCAGCATTGGGTCAAAAAGGCGTGAACATCATGGCGTTCTGTAAAGAATTTAACGCTGCGACCTCAAACCAAGAGCCGGGTCTACCGATTCCTACTGAGATCACCGTATACAGCGATAAATCTTTTACCTTCATCATGAAGTCACCACCAGCGGCATACTTACTACGTAAGGCTGCTGGCATCGCTAAAGGTTCTGGTACACCTAACACCGCTAAAGTCGGTAAAGTTGACCGTGCACAATTAGAAGAAATCGTTAAGACTAAAGATGCAGACTTAACCGCTGCTGGTCTTGATGCTGCTGTCCGTACTATCGCTGGTACTGCACGTTCAATGGGTATTACCGTGGAGGGTGTGTAAATGAGTAAACTTACTAAGCGTCAAAAGCTAATCGCTGAGCGCGTTGAAAACGAAAAATTATACACTCTTGAAGAAGCCGTTCAAATCCTAAACGATTTGCCAGCCCTTAAATTCAAAGAGTCTATCGATATCGCAGTAAACTTGGGCGTTGACCCACGTAAATCTGATCAAGTCGTTCGTGGTGCTACTAACCTTCCTGCGGGTACTGGTAAAACCAAACGCGTTGCTGTATTTGCTCAAGGCGCTGCTGCTGAAGCCGCTAAAGAAGCTGGTGCTGACATCGTTGGTTTTGAAGACCTAGCTGAGCAAATCAAAGCCGGTAACATGGACTTTGACGTGGTTATCGCAGCACCTGATGCCATGCGTGTGGTTGGTCAATTGGGTACTATCTTAGGTCCACGTGGCCTAATGCCTAACCCAAAAGTTGGTACGGTAACGCCTAACGTTGCTGAAGCTGTGACTAATGCGAAAGCGGGTCAAGCACAGTACCGGGTTGATAAAGCGGGTATTATCCATACCACGATCGGTCAAGTTGGCTTTACTGCTGAGCAAGTTATGCAAAATGCTCAAGCATTGCTATCTGATCTTAAACGCGCTAAACCTGCGACGTCTAAAGGTACTTTCATTAAGAAAATTACCTTGTCTAGCACTATGGGCCCAGGCATCTCAATTGATCCTGTTCCATATCGCGTTGCCAAATAATTTTTCTATATAAAAACTGCTCTTTATTCAACTATTTTGAATAAAGCGCCTATATTGTTTTAAAGAATTAGGTCAGCGTAGCAAACGCTCCGCTGTCTAAGACCGTAGGTAGAAAGCGGTTTACTGTTACTTGTGACAATAAGCTGCTTTTGTTAATCGACGACAGGTGAAAATCTTAGTTGTCCTACGCAGACGGTGACCCACCCAGTTGTTGATAAGAGCCAATAGATTGGTATTTATACCAAATTATTACTCGATGTCAGTCTGATAACGGTGCCGTAATCAGTCGTTATGAATGAACTCTTTATGGGGTTTATAAATAACGTGTCGTATCAAGTCAGTCGTCGTAAGTTATTTACATTGTCCAAAACTTTGGTTTTAGAATATTAAATAATGAGCGGATTGATAAGATTAAAGGAGTCAACTTATGGCATTAACGCTAGAGCAAAAACAACAAGTTGTGGCTGAAGTGTCTGAAGTTGCTGCTAATGCTTACTCAGCAGTAGCTGCCGAATATCACGGTATTGGTGTTGCAAAGCTTACTCAGCTGCGCGAACAAGCTCGTGATAAAGGTGTCGTTTTGAAAGTGGTAAAAAATACCCTAGCAAAACGCGCTTTTGAAGGCACTAAGTTTGAGAGCATGTCAGACCGTATGACTGGTCCACTACTTTTGGCTTTCTCTATGGAAGATTTGGGATCTGCCGCTCGAGTCGTTTTCGACTTCAGCAAAGATAACAAAGCTTTAGAGACCAAATTGGTATCAGTCGGTGGTGAAGTTTATGGTCCAGAAGAGCTAGAGCGCGTATCGAAGCTACCAACTCGCGACGAAGCAATCTCTATCCTAATGGCTACTATGAACGCACCAGTGACCAAGCTTGTCCAGACTATGAACGCAGTTCCTGGCAAGTTCGTTCGCACGGTAGCGGCAATCAAAGACGCAAAAGAAGCTGCTTAATTGCTTGTTTTAACGTAACTTTGACATCGCCGATTGCACTGTATTGCCAACCCTATTTAAACATTTGGCAAGCAATCCAAGCGATATTAAAACCAACTAAATTTTATCAGATAACGGAGAGTTCTCATGGCACTATCTAAAGATGATGTGTTAAACGCAATCGCTGAAATGTCAGTAATGGATATCGTTGAGTTAATCAGCGACATGGAAGAAAAATTCGGCGTAACTGCTGCTGTTGCCGCTGCTGCACCTGCTGCTGGTCCTGCTGCTGCCGCTGCTGAAGAAAAAGACGAGTTTGACGTTGTTCTTGCCAGCTTTGGCGAGAAGAAAGTTGGCGTCATTAAAGCAGTTCGCGAAGCGACTGGCCTTGGCTTGAAAGAAGCGAAAGATTTGGTTGAAAGCGCTCCAGCTCCAATCAAAGAAGGCGTAAACAAAGCTGAAGCTGAAGAGTTGAAAAAGAAACTTGAAGAAGCTGGTGCAACTATTGAACTAAAATAAGTTCAACTGCTGTACAAAAAAAGCTGGTAATGCCTTGCATTATCAGCTTTTTTTTATTATAATCCGTAGCTTGACCTTTTGTGTCTGCCAACATACGTATGCAACATCACGGTGGATACCCATCAAAAGGACAGACGATATACATGCAAGCACACTTAGTAGTTATTGAAATCAGTTAACGAGCTAAACGTCGATCGATGTTTGGCATTTTTTTGTGTCTGCATGCTTTTCATTAACACTATAATTTATACTGATTCTAAAAGTCACTGCTTTATAATAAGTCACTGTTTCAAAATTTATAGTTATCTCAGATTTTTAATCTAAACGCTGTTCATTAAGTCATCTGGTAAGGTTTTACTGTCAGTATATGCACTGGTAGACGGTAGATATCAGTGACGATATTACTTATGATAGCAGATGCTGAGTAGGTTTTTAAAAAAGAAGTAACAATAGTACTTTAAGTGAATTTACAAAGAGAATCAATAGTATCTAAATGCCAGTTATTGGTCTTAGATACGGTGCAGTGGTTACTCGTAAGTACTACAAAGTTAAAAGGTGCAAAGCATTGAAATTTTTAGTGTTAGCACTCATATAGGCATGCTTAGATGCCGATTTACGCTTAAATAAACTGGATTAATTATGCACTATACGCGTGAATTAATTAGCAGTCATTAAATGAGCATGAATATCCGTTTTATATTATCGTTTACGTTGCCAAGTTTGCATGATATTCATATTAAATAGTATTGATGCAAGTCGGCCGCGCTTTCAATTTGTTTCCACGTTTACTGTAAGGACTCTCGATGGCATATTCTTATACTGAAAAAAAGCGTATTCGCAAAAGTTTTGCTGAATTGCCTACTGTGATGGACATTCCCTATTTGTTGTCTATCCAAGTAGATTCTTATGAGCAATTTTTGCAAGAGCATAAAAAGCCAAAAGCTCGTGAGAATACTGGTTTACAAGCTGCGTTTTCTTCTATTTTTCCAATTGAGAGTCACTCTGGTAACGCAGAGCTACAATTCGTTGAATATTATTTAGGTACGCCTGAGTTTGATGAGCGTGAGTGTATCTTACGTGGTTCGACCTTTGCGGCGCCAATGCGCGTTAAAATCCGCCTGATTATTAAAGATAAAGACAGCAAAGATAAAGATAGCAAAGCGGCGATTAAAGACATCCGTGAGCAAAGTGTCTATATGGGCGAGATGCCACTAATGACGGCCAACGGTACCTTTATTATCAACGGTACTGAGCGTGTGATCGTATCACAGCTACATCGCTCACCAGGTGTGTTCTTTGATCACGATAAAGGTAAGTCGCATTCAAGTGGTAAGGTGCTTTACAACGCCCGTATCATTCCTTACCGTGGTTCTTGGTTAGACTTTGAATTTGATGCCAAAGATTTGGTTTTCGCTCGTATTGACCGTCGCCGTAAATTACTTGCGTCTATTATTCTACGCGCGCTTGGTCTGACTACCTCTGAAATCTTAGATTTGTTCTTTGACAAAGTAAAAGTATATAAAGGCGAAGAGCAGTTTGAGATCGATTTGGTTGCTGATCGTCTGCGTGGCGAGATGGCACAGTTTGATATCGTATCACCAGAAGGTGAGGTAATCGTCGAGCAGGGCAAACGTATCAACGCCCGCCGTATCCGTCAGCTTGAAGAAGCCGGTATGACCAAAATTGCGATTCCTGATGAGTATTTATACGAGCGCATTTTGGCCGAAGACATCGTTGTCAATGATGAAGTGATTGCGCGTGCCAATACGCTTATTGATCATGAATTATTGGTTAAGTTAAGCTCGTATGAAGCCAGTGATTCTATCAAAGAATTTAACATTCTATTTACCAACGATATCGATCAAGGCAGTTATATTGCCGATACGCTACGTGCCGATAGCACCTCAAGCCGTGAAGAAGCCTTGATTGAAATCTATAAAGTTATGCGCCCAGGTGAGCCACCAACGGTTGAGACTGCTGAAAAACTGTTTGAGAGCATGTTCTTTAACGCTGACCGTTATGACTTATCAAACGTCGGCCGCATGAAGTTTAACCGTCGTTTGGGTCTAGAGTTTGAAGACACTGACGATGCCGATGTACAGCGCGCGCGTAGTGTTTTGACTAATGATGATATTGTCAATGTCCTAAAAGAATTGATTGAAATTCGTAATGGTCGCGGCGAAGTCGATGATATCGACCATTTAGGTAACCGCCGTATTCGTTCAGTTGGTGAGATGGCTGAAAACCAATTCCGTGTCGGCTTAGTGCGTGTTGAGCGTGCGGTTAAAGAGCGCTTATCATCAGCGGAATCTGATAACTTGTCACCTCAAGATTTGATTAACTCGAAGCCTGTAGCGGCAGCAGTGAAAGAATTCTTTGGTTCAAGTCAGTTATCACAGTTTATGGATCAGAACAATCCATTATCGGAAGTGACGCATAAACGTCGTGTATCAGCGTTAGGACCGGGCGGTTTGACCCGTGAGCGTGCAGGCTTTGAAGTACGTGACGTTCACGATACCCATTATGGCCGTGTCTGTCCGATTGAAACACCTGAAGGTCCAAACATTGGCTTGATTAACTCATTAGCGACTTTTGCTAAAACTAACAGCTTTGGCTTTTTAGAAACACCATATCGCCGTGTGGTTGACGGTAAAGTAACGGATCAAATCGAATACTTGTCAGCGATTGAAGAAGTCGGTACGGTCATTGCTCAGGCGGATTCACCAGTGACCGCTGATGGCGCGCTATCTGATGAAATGGTCAGTGTGCGTAGCTATGGTGAATTTGTACGTATGCCGCCAGAAAAAGTGACGCATATGGATGTGTCACCAAGTCAGGTGGTATCGGTTGCCGCCGGTTTGATTCCGTTCCTAGAGCATGACGATGCTAACCGAGCGCTCATGGGCTCAAACATGCAACGTCAGGCCGTTCCTACGTTACGTGCTGATAAGCCGTTAGTTGGTACTGGCATGGAGCGTCACGTTGCTCGTGACTCTGGTGTTTGTGTGATCGCGAAGCGTGGCGGTGTGATCGAAGACGTTGATGCGTCGCGTATCGTCGTGCGTGTCAATGAAGATGAAATGGTCGCCGGTGAAGCGGGTATTGATATCTACAACTTGATTAAATACACGCGCTCAAACCAAAACACTTGTATTAACCAACGTATTATCGTTAACCAAGGCGACGAAATTGCCTTTGGTGATATCTTAGCCGATGGTCCGTCAACCGACCTTGGAGAGCTTGCGTTAGGTCAGAACATTCGCATCGCCTTTATGCCTTGGAATGGTTACAACTTCGAAGATTCGATTTTGTTATCTGAAAAAGTGGTCAAAGAGGATCGTTTCACCACCATTCATATCCAAGAATTAACTTGTGTGGCACGTGATACTAAGCTTGGTACCGAAGAGATTACTGCCGATATTCCAAACGTTGGTGAAGCGGCGTTATCAAGCCTTGATGAAGCAGGTATCGTTTATATCGGTGCTGAAGTTGATGCTGGTGATATCTTAGTTGGTAAAGTCACGCCAAAAGGTGAGACGCAATTGACGCCAGAAGAAAAACTGCTCAGAGCGATCTTTGGTGAAAAAGCGGCTGATGTGAAAGACACCTCATTACGTGTACCTACATCAAGCAAAGGTACGGTCATTGACGTCCAAGTCTTTACCCGTGATGGCGTTGAAAAAGATGCGCGTGCCAAAGCGATTGAAAAATCACAGCTTGATAGCTATCGTAAAGATTTAAAAGAAGAGCTACGCATCTTTGAAGAAGCGGCTCGTGGCCGTATCGCAAGCTTGCTTGACGGTCAAAAAGTCAGTGGCGGTTCTGGTCTAAAAGCCGGTACAGTCATGGCCTTGGCTGACATGAAAGAGATGAGCCTTGAAACCTTATTAGATATTCAGCCGGTTGAAGAAGAAATCTCTGAGCGTCTGACCCAAATCGCTGATTACTTGGTCGATAAGCAAAAAGACATCGATGTGAAATTTGCTGAGAAAAAACGCAAATTGACCGCTGGTGATGATTTACAGCATGGCGTACAAAAAATCGTTAAAGTATATCTAGCGGTTAAACGCCGTATCCAGCCTGGTGATAAAATGGCCGGTCGTCATGGTAACAAAGGTGTGGTATCGCGCATTATGCCGGTTGAAGACATGCCTTATGATGAACATGGTAATACCGTTGACATCGTCTTGAACCCACTTGGTGTACCATCGCGTATGAACATCGGTCAGGTACTAGAGACGCATTTGGGTATGGCAGCGAAAGGTCTCGGCGAAAAGATTGACGGTATGCTCAAAGCGCAAGCCGCGATTAAAGATTTGCGTGATTTCTTAGATAAAATCTATAACAAGGTAGGCGGTGAGAGTGTTGATCTTGATAGCTTAAGTGATGATGACATCATGGCGCTGGCGGACAACTTACGTGACGGTGTACCAATGGGTACCGCAGTATTTGATGGTGCTCATGAGTATCAAGTCAAAGAATTGCTTGAGCTTGCGGGAATGGATCGTGATGGTCAGCAGACCTTGTATGATGGTCGTACGGGTCAGAAGTTTGACCGTAAAGTAACCGTTGGCTATATGTATATGCTCAAACTTAACCACTTGGTTGATGACAAGATGCATGCGCGTTCTACCGGTTCTTACTCGCTTGTGACGCAGCAGCCACTTGGCGGTAAAGCGCAGTTCGGTGGTCAGCGCTTCGGTGAGATGGAAGTTTGGGCCCTAGAAGCCTATGGCGCGACTTATACCTTGCAAGAGATGCTAACGGTGAAGTCGGATGACGTTGAAGGCCGTACACGTATGTACAAAAACATCGTCGATGGTGAACAATATATGGATCCAGGTATGCCTGAATCATTTAACGTATTGACCAAAGAAATCAAATCACTGGGTATTAATATTGAGTTAAAACAAAGCAACTAAAACCAACGCAGGCAAAATTGCTGTTTAACTTAGTTGTCCACTAAAGGCAGTCTGCTTTATTGCTGCTGCTTTTAGTGATTTGTCTCAACCCTATTCATTGCCTTCATTCATCTTAGCCGCGCTCATAGTACGCTGTCAGATGATTATAAAGATAACGGAGAAGCAACTTGAAAGATTTACTCGATATCATGCAAAGCCCTACCGGCAACGGTAACCATGAATTTGACAGTATTCAAATTACGTTGGCCTCACCTGATGTGATCAAATCATGGTCACATGGTGAAGTTAAAAAACCAGAAACGATTAACTATCGTACCTTTAAGCCTGAGCGTGATGGTCTGTTCTGTGCCAAAATCTTTGGCCCCGTAAAAGACTTTGAATGTTTATGCGGTAAATACAAGCGCCGTAAGTTCCAAGGCGTTATCTGTGAAAAATGTGGCGTTGAAGTCACGACCGCTAAAGTACGCCGCGATCGCATGGGTCATATCGACCTAGCCAGTCCTGTTGCGCATATTTGGTTCTTAAAATCTTTACCAAGCCGCATTGGTCTTTTGCTAGATATGACGCTTCGTGATATCGAACGCGTCCTATATTTTGAAAGCTATATCGTCACCGAGCCTGGTCTGACTTCTTTAGAGAAGTATCAGCTGCTTGATGATGAAGATTATTATAAAGCGCTTGAAGAGTTTGGCGATGAGTTCACGGCCAAAATGGGTGCTGAAGCGGTTCAAGATTTATTAAAAGATATCGATTTAGATATCGAGATTGATGAGCTGCGTGAAGCCATTCCACAAACTGGTTCTGAAACCAAGCTTAAAAAGATGTCTAAGCGTCTTAAATTATTAGAAGCATTCCGTGATTCTAATAACAAGCCTGAGTGGATGGTAATGAATATTTTACCAGTACTACCACCAGATTTGCGCCCGCTAGTACCGCTAGAAGGTGGGCGTTTTGCGACATCAGATCTAAACGATTTATATCGCCGCGTGATCAACCGTAACAACCGTCTAAAGCGTCTATTAGAGCTAAGTGCGCCTGATATCATCGTACGTAACGAAAAACGTATGTTGCAAGAGTCAGTCGATGCCTTGCTTGATAACGGTCGCCGTGGTCGTGCGATTACCGGTAGTAATAAGCGTCCATTGAAATCTTTGGCAGATATGATCAAAGGTAAGCAAGGTCGTTTCCGTCAAAACTTACTTGGTAAGCGTGTTGACTACTCTGGTCGTTCGGTCATCGTTGTAGGTCCAACGCTGCGTCTACATCAGTGTGGTCTACCAAAGAAAATGGCACTTGAGCTATTCAAGCCATTTACTTATAACAAACTATTGTCTCATGGTTTAGCGACAACGATTAAAGCCGCTAAAAAGATGGTAGAGCGTGAAGAGCCACAAGTGTGGGATATGCTGGCCATGGTTATCCGTGAGCATCCAGTACTACTAAACCGTGCGCCGACGCTTCACCGTTTGGGTCTACAAGCATTTGAGCCAGTATTGATTGAAGGTAAAGCGATTCAGCTACACCCTCTCGTTTGTACCGCGTTCAACGCTGACTTTGATGGTGACCAAATGGCGGTACATGTGCCATTGACCCTAGAAGCACAGCTTGAATCACGTGCGCTTATGATGTCGACCAACAATATCTTGTCGCCTGCCAACGGTGATCCAATCATCGTACCGTCACAGGACGTTGTATTGGGCTTGTATTACATCAGCCGTTCGTCAATCAATGCCAAAGGCGAGGGCATGATCTTTGCCACCGTTAATGAAGCATTGCGTGCGATTGGTTCAAACGATTTGCATGTTAACGCTAAGATTAAAGTGCGTGTGACGGAAACTCATGTCAACGACGAAGGTAATGAGACCAAAGAAGTCAAGATGCAAGATACCGTTGCTGGCCGTCTACTTATCTGGAATATCATGCCTAAAGGTATGACGTTTGATGAGTGTAACCAAGAGATGACCAAGAAAAATATCTCTAAGTTGATTAACTCTTGCTACCGTAAAGTTGGCGTGAAAGAAAGTGTTATGTTCGCTGACCAATTGATGTACCTTGGTTTTGCACAAGCAACCTTATCTGGCGTGTCTATCGGTATCGATGACATGGTTATTCCACCGCTAAAAAAACAAATCATCGAAACCGCTGAAGCAGAAGTTCGCGAAATTGAAGATCAATTCGAGCAAGGTTTTGTGACCGCGGGTGAGCGTTATAATAAAGTCGTCGATATCTGGTCGCGTACCAATGATAAAGTCGCTAAAGCGATGATGGATAACTTGGCAACTGATAAAGTTATCAATGCCAAAGGTGAAGAAGACGAGCAGAAATCGTTCAACTCTATCTTTATCATGTCGGATTCTGGTGCTCGTGGTAGTGCCGCTCAGATTCGTCAGTTGGCAGGTATGCGTGGTTTGATGGCAAAACCGGATGGCTCAATTATTGAGACGCCGATTAAAGCCAACTTCCGCGAAGGTCTGACCGTACTGCAGTACTTTATTTCAACGCACGGTGCGCGTAAAGGTCTTGCCGATACCGCTCTAAAAACCGCGAACTCAGGTTACTTGACGCGCCGTTTGGTTGACGTAGCGCAAGATTTGGTTATCACTAGCGAAGATTGTGGTACTGAGGAAGGCTTGCTCATGAAGCCGCACATTCAAGGTGGCGAAATCATCGAGAAGCTCGGTGAGCTAGTTCTTGGCCGTGTGACCGCGCGTGATGTTACTTACAACGATGATGCGTCAAAAGTCTTGATTCCAGCAGGTACCTTGATCGATGAGTATTGGGTAAATGTTCTTGATAACAACGCGATTGATGATATCTGGGTACGTTCGGTCATCACGTGTGATATTGAGCATGGCGTTTGTTCACAGTGTTACGGTCGTGACCTTGCTCGTGGACACAAAGTCAATATCGGCGAGTCAGTCGGTGTTATGGCAGCGCAGTCTATCGGTGAACCGGGTACTCAGTTAACCATGCGTACGTTCCACGTTGGTGGGGCCGCAAGTTCTGCTTCTGTAGACAATAGCATCTCGGCACGTAATGCGGGTCAAGTGCACTTTGAGAACATGAAAACGGTACAACATACCGATGGCCATTTGGTTATCGTATCGCGTTCAGCAGAATTGGCATTGACCGATGAGCTTGGCCGTGAGCGTGAGCGCTATAAAGTACCTTATGGTTCTAGCGTTCTTGTGAAAAACGAAGAGCAGGTCGAAGGTGGTCAAACCATCGCTAAATGGGATCCGCACACGCACCCAATTATCACAGAGTTCGCCGGTACCGCACGCTTTAGTGATATTGTTGATGGTTCGACAGCAACGGTTAAAGTTGATGATGCCACTGGTATGAGCTCGTTTGAAATCCTAGCGACTCGTGACCGTTCAAGTTCAGCCAAAGACTTACGTCCAGCGATTATCTTGAACACTGACGAAGGTAAAGAAGTGGTTTACTTCTTACCAGCTGAAACGATTATTCGTGTCAGCGATGGTGAGAAGGTTGCTGCAGGTTCTATCTTGGGCCGTGTACCACAAGCGTCTTCAGGAACCAAAGATATTACCGGTGGTCTACCACGAGTTGCTGACTTATTTGAAGCGCGTCGTCCGAAAGATCATGCCATCATGGCGGAAATGACCGGTGTCGTCAGCTTCGGCAAAGAGACCAAAGGTAAAAATCGCTTCATTATTACCAATGAAGATGGTGAAGTCCATGAAGAGCTAATCCCAAAATGGCGTCAAATCAACGTCTTTGAAAACGAGACGGTTGCTCGTGGTGAGATTATCGCTGATGGTCCACAAAACCCGCACGATATTCTACGTCTGAAAGGACAAACTGCGCTTGCTGATTATATCGTAAACGAAGTACAGGACGTTTATCGCTTGCAGGGCGTGAAAATCAACGACAAGCACATCGAAGTTATCATTCGTCAGATGCTGCGTAAAGTTGAAGTAACAGACGGTGGTGATTCAAGCTACTTCAAAGGCGATCAGGTTGAGTACGCTGATGTTAAAGCGTTGAATGCGAAACTGGAAGCGGAAGATAAATTCCCAGTTAAGTATGAGCGTCAATTGCTTGGTATTACCAAAGCAAGTCTGGCAACAGAAAGCTTTATCTCAGCGGCATCGTTCCAGGAGACAACCCGTGTCCTAACGGCAGCAGCTGTGACAGGTAAAGTCGATGAGCTACGCGGTCTAAAAGAGAACGTGGTGGTTGGTCGCTTGATTCCTGCTGGTACTGGTCTTGCTTATCATAAAGCCCGCAAAGAAAAAGCGGAGCAAAAACTGCAAGATAATGATTTGAATGCAGCGTTTGATATGTCTGCTAGTACCGATAGTACAGACTTTGCAAGCTTTGATGAAGCCTTTGCTCAAGAGCTTAACCAAGGTAATCATTAATCTAGATAACCTTTAGTTATTTTTCTCAATAAAAAAGCCAGCCTCAGTCGCTAATGCCAGTCAGTTAAGGCAAAAACTCAATAAAAGTAATAAAATAGCCCATCTAATAAGTAGATGGGCTATTTTACTATGAGACTACAAGACGCTATTAATGAGACGCATAAAAGGATTCCAGACACCCTAGAACAATTTAGTGAATTAATAGACCCTGAGTGGATACAGTAAGCTTTAGAGTATACCGGCAAAGCGAGCATTAGAAGGCGTAAGCTACCTGCCGAACACGTTGTTTGGATAGTCATCGGCACAGCTTTATATCGAAACCGTTCAATTTGGTATATCACAGAGCAGATGCGTCTTAATATAGACTCACAGGCCTGCGTACCCAGTGCAGTGGTACAAGCAAGACAACGGCTCGGGCATGAGCCTCTAAAGCAGCTATTTCATCAACTAAGTGCTCACTACCAAACAGAATCACGAGCCCAGCAGCAAGACTTCATGGGACTTAGCGTCCACGCTGTAGACGGCGTCGTATACTCACTCCCATACACTGATGAGAACCTTCAGCACTTTAGCTCAAGCAAAGGCAGAACTAAAGAGGCGCCCTATCCCCAAATGCGTTCGGTATGCCTGATCAATACTGACACGCATGAAATCATTGACACAACCCTTGGAGATATGAGTCAAGGAGAGATCACATTAGCCCGTCAGCTAAATATTCAAGACAACAGCATTACGCTCTTTGATAGAGCCTATTTCTCAGCAGACCTACTGATTAGTTGGCAACAAACCCATCCAAACAGTCACTGGCTCATGCGGGCTAAAGATAATCTGCGTTACAGTGTGATTGAAACCTTTAGTGAAGGGGACTACTTGATACAAATGCCGGTTTCTCCCCAAGCTCAAAAGAAAAATCCAAACCTACCCGATACTTGGCAAGCTCGATTAATTGAGTGTCGTTATGAGGGTAAGACAAGACGATACATCACCTCTTTAATAGATGATAAACGCTTTACTAAGGATAAAGTGGCACAGCTGTACTTGCAGCGCTGGGAGATCGAGATGGCTTTTAGGGAAATTAAGTCTGATCTACAGCAGGGGCTGTTGTTAAGAAGTAAGCTGCCGCAGCTTGTGTTACAAGAGTTCTGGGGGCTTATGATTGCTTATAATCTGATAAGACGTTTGATGCGCTATATGGCCCTTAGAGCTAAGGTTAGCCCTCTACGAATTAGCTTTCATATGGCGTCTATTACGATTGTTGATCTGTTACGGTTTGCGCCTTTACAGGCTGCAGGACTCTTCCCTAAGTTGTTAGATGCAGTTTTAGAGGAAGGAAAATTGTTTGTCATTCCTGAACGCAGAAAGCGATCTTGCCCGAGGGTGGTTAAGGGTAAACCACAAAAATATCCCAAAAAAAATACCAGTCAGCCTTAACTGACTGGCATTAGCCTCAGTCGCTGGCTTTTTTATGGCTTTAAGAAAATAAATCAGGTAAATTATTTTCTTAGACAGTCACTTAAGAGAATCGTACATTGTCATACAGAGGCTTTTTAAATTATTATTAATAGATTTTGAGCGCGTTATAGAATGATATGACATTTTCAATGATGGTAGCCAATTAAACGATTCACTTCACTCAATTAACTCATAAACACATAAGGATAAGCGCATGGCAGGTAAGACTCGCGTTGCTAAATATCAAGCTGATCGCACCAATCAAAAATTATATTTTTGTCGTTTGGCCTGTCAAGCAGCTGCTAATACGAGCGATAAACAACTATACCAAGCGCACTGTGAAACCGCTATTTTTCATTTATACGGCGCCTATCTTGCTTTTATACAAGAGCTTGGAAATTTTTATGGTTTAACGATGACCGCGCCAACCTTAGCAGACATTGAAGAAGCATTAGGCGCCCGCACGCAAGTATCACCTGAAGTACAGCGCTTAGAGCAGCTTTTACAGCAAGGTTTTTTGGCTGATATAGAGCGTGCCTATCAGCGTTGTTTATATCCAGTGTTACCTGAGAATATAATAGATGATAAGGTAATAAATGACAAGGCAGGTCGCGGCACAGCAGCACCCGATCTGATTGTTAATGTCGTTACCTTATCAAATCAGTGGCTGCCAGATGAGGCGACCGTACGCGAATGGCGTCAGCAATTATTAGAGCTGATCGAACAACTACGGGCGGGTATGGTTGAGTTTTAAATAACCTCTAGGCTTTTATACTCTGTTTAAGTAATACCAAACCCAAAATATATAGTATCATCCACTTATGACCATACCAATACATAACCTAGAAGACCATGACTTTGGCAAACACTCAAAGACTGAGCGCAATCCCAGAGCCCGACTACGCCTGCTCATCTTACACCAATATAGTATAGGCAAAGCCACCAACGATATTGCTAAAGACCTCTGCATACATCCTGAAACTGCCAGACGGACATTGAAGCGATATTATGAACGAGGACTTGAGAGTCTCTACGATCGTCATCGTCGAGGTCGTCACAGCAAATTGGCAGAAGCAGACACAGACGCTTTTAAAGCCATGATAGTCTCTGAACAAGAAAAGCGCGCTGGCGGTCGTCTAACCGGCAAAGACATTCAGCAATTGGCTAAAGAACACTACAACGCTCACTACACCGTTAACGGTATCTACGAGCTACTCAAGCGTATTAATATGAGTTGGATAAGTGCTCGTAGTCAGCATCCAAAAGCCGACCCACAAGCTCAAGACGCTTTTAAAAAAACTTTATAGCACAGGTTAAGGCGTCACTGCCTACTGATGTGAGCCTAGATCAAGTGGACATCTGGTTTCAAGATGAAACTCGAATAGGACAACAAGGCTCATTGACCAGAGTTTGGCATTACCGCGGTGGGCGACCTCGACTGATCAAGCAGCAACAGTTTCATTCCGCTTATCTGTTTGGTGCCTTTTGGTAAGCGACAAAGAAGGCTGTCGGCTTAGTACTGCCTTCAGTGAATAAACATACCATGTTATTGCATATGCAAGAGATTAGTAAAGCCGTTCCAAAAGGACGTCATGCGGTGGTGGTGATGGACGGCGCATTATGGCATCAACCAAGCTTGAATCAGGCTAATGTCACTATGCTTAAACTACCGCCTTATTCACCTGAGCTGAATCCTTCTGAGAGAGTATGGCAGTACCTTAAGCAAAATGAGCTATCTAATCGTTGTTATGACAGTTATGAGGCTATTGTCGATGCCACTTGCTTGGCTTGGAATAATTTGCTTAAACAGCCACAAAGAATTCGGTCGTTAACTGCTCGTGCTTGGGCGCAACTTTAATTGTTGGGTTTGGTATAATAGGCTTTATTTTTATAAATAAGTGTTAATAAAAAAGGTCTGGCACAGTGAAATTGTGCCAGACCTTTTCTTTACATCTACACCAAAACTGCCCCTTATTTATTCGGGCATCGGCGGCATGCGCTCAACCGGCGTGGCTGATAAAGGTTTGTTTTGAGGATTACCGTTATCAGTACGACTTGGTTTTGGTTTTTCAGGAGCGGGTCGATTTTGAATCTGCTCTTCAACTGGCTCAGGGGCAGGTGGCTTACGTTGTTGAGTGGTGGTTTTGACTGGCTTTGCTGATTTGCCATCATCTGCTTCTTCATCTTCAAGCTCAGCTGCGCCTTCGTCCATCATTTCTATGATAGTCTGCTTCTGCTTTTTAGATTTGGCACGGTTATTGATAGCTACCCATTGATGAGGGGTGTTATTTAACTGGGCTTTCATAAAGTCCATCCAAACAGGCAGCGCTGCCACGCCGCCATATTCACGGCGTCCAAGCGTTGATGGCTGATCAAAGCCCATCCAAACGACAGTAGCATTGGTAGGATGAAACCCTGCAAACCATGCGTCTTTTGCTTCATTCGTCGTTCCGGTTTTGCCACCAATGTCATCGCGTCCCAACGCTTTCGCGCGCACAGCCGTACCGCGCTGGATAACGTCGCGTAGAATATCGGCCATCTCAAAAGCCACTCGCGGTTTTAAAATACGCGGCGCTTGCTCAGCACGTACATACTGCAAAACTGGCGCTTTTAGGCGATCCGAATCTGGACTGGCATCATAAACTTCTACATCAAGTGCTTTGCTATCTTTTAATGGACTGTCTTCTGTAGCATCAGAATCTGAACTATTTTCAGCTTTAATATCGCTCTCTGATTTTTTCGACGCCTTATTTTCTTCTTCTACTTTTGCTTCATAATCTTCGATAAGTTTTTTGTTGAGGTCGTCGAGCTGTTCATTAAAACATAACGCGCATGCTTGTTGCGGGTTGGCTTGAAACAGCAGCTTATTATTATAATTATAAATTTGGTCGATAAAATAAGGCTGAATACGATGACCACCATTGGCAAAGGTCGCATAAGCCGTCGCCATTTGTAATGGGGTAGCTTGACCTGTGCCCAATGCTAACGACAAAGTGGTAGGCAGCTTTTCTTTATCGAGTCCAAACTCATCTAATAAATTACGTGCATCGGAGATACCAATGGCTTGTAGCAAGCGAATAGACACTAAGTTACGTGATAAATAAAGTCCACGGCGCAAGGTAATATCGCCTAAAAAACGTTGGTCAGAGTTTTTAGGTTTCCAATCGCCTACTTGAATCGGACGGTCTGAAACAATGCTGTCTGGGCGGTAGCCTTTTTCTAGGGCCGCGGTATAAACCAGTGGTTTAATCGTTGAGCCGGGCTGGCGCCAGCCTTGTAGGGCGCGGTTAAATTTACTGTGATTAAAATCAAAACCGCCAACCAAAGCTCGTACAGCGCCTGTTTCAGGGTTTAAGGAAACCAAACTGCCTTGTACGTCTGGTATTTGACTCAATTGCCAACTGCCATTAGCGGCTGGTATCAAGCGCACGATGTCATTTTTACTAACAATCTGGCTGGCATTACTCGGAAAATAGCCAATACGGTCGGCAGAAATATATTTACGTGCCCAGCTCATGCCAGACCAGTTGACGGTGACGTTTTCACCGGACTGCAGGGTTGCTTCAAAACTGCGCGAGTTAACCTTAGTGACTTTTGCCGGCGACATACTGCTATAACGACGGAATTTTTCCAGCGGTTCACCGTTTGCTTCTGGACCGCGCCAACCATGACGATGCTCGTAGGCCACAAGCCCCGTCAATATTGCCTTTTCTGCTGCTTTTTGCGCTTCACTATCAACAGTCAAACGCACGCGCCAACCGCCATTCATGACTTGTTCGCCATAGCGCTCGACCAAGGCAGAACGTGTCATCTCTGCCAAATACGGCATGTTCATATCAAGCTTTTCTTGATACAGGTTGATACCGATAGGGGCGTTGATGGCTTCGTCGTGCTGCGCCTTAGTGATATAACCAAGCTCATGCATACGGCCGATAATCCAGTTGCGGCGGGTTAGCGCACGACTAGGATTGGCGACAGGATTGTATTTAGAAGGGGCTTTTGGCAAACCTGCAAGCATAGCCATCTCGGCCACCGTCAGGTTATCAAGTGATTTACTATAGTATTTCTTGGCAGCAGCACGGATACCGTAAGCGCCTTCGCCTAGATAGATTTTATTGACATATAAAGTAAGAATGTCGTTTTTACTGAGCTCATCTTCTATTTTACGGGCCAAAAACAGCTCTGTTAATTTACGATTTAATGTACGTTCCGGGCTTAAGAAATAGTTTTTAGCGACCTGCATAGTGATGGTAGAGCCGCCGGTTTGACTTTCATCGTCGGTTACCACTTCGGTCACAGCGCGACCAAGTCCTTTAATGCTGATACCGCTATGCTGAAAAAATGTTGCATCTTCTGCCGCCAAAAAGGCATGGGTTAAGCCTTCAGGGATTTCGTCAAACGTAACCGGCAACGATAGACGATTGCCATACTGGCCAATTAGCTTATCGTCACTACTATAAATCTGTAAAGGCATCTCAAGATTGGCGGTTTTAATCTCTTGTGTACTGGGTAAGGTTGGCGCTAAATACATCGCCATACCATAAAAACCAATCGGTACAGCAAGCGCTAAAATAAGCGCTAACGCTAAGCAGGCAATGAAAAGCCCCACCAAAAAGTGAATGAGACGAGCGGTAGCATTTTTTTTGGTCATAATCAGGCTTATCAATTAAAATTTGCAACAGGTAGGAGATTATACCTTGAACAAAATAGGCAAGTAATAATAAATGTGTAATTGTGCCTTAATAAGTAATTTAAATGCTTGAATCTATCTGTTAAGTAAAGTATTGTACTAAATTATTACAAATAACTATCAGAATGTACACTTAATATAAGGTATAGAGTTTGTGAGGCTATTTACTTCTAAAAGTCGGCATTTGATTGGTGTGGATATTTGCGCCACGTCAGTAAAGCTGGTCGACATTCAGCGCCAACAAGGTATCTTTCATTTAAAGTCTTACGGTATCGAAGCGCTACCAGAAGGCGTAGTCGTCGACAAACTCATCGTAGACACTGAAGCAGTGGGTAATACTATAGCAAGCCTAGCAAGGCGTTGCCAAGCTGCGGGCAGTAGTGCGGCAACTGCTGTATCAGGTTCCGCCGTCATTACCAAAATTATTGATATGGATATGGTGCTTAACGATGTCGAGCGTGAAGCACAAATTCGTTTGGATGCTGATCAATATATTCCTTATCCATTAGAAGATGTAAATTTGGACTTTGAGGTACTAGGGCCGTCACTGATAAACGATAATATGGTGCAAGTGCTCCTGGCGGCGTCACGCTCAGAAAACGTCGACCAGAGAGTCGATGCGCTCACTTTTGGCGGTTTACAAACCAAAGTGATGGATATCGAATCGCATGCCATTGAGCGTGCTTTTGGATTAATGGCAGATAACTTGCCAAATGTACCAGACTTGGTCGCTTTAGTCGATATTGATCATAATCAAACTACATTATATATTGCTAAAAATGGTGAGTTTATATATAGTCGTGAACAATTATTTGGTGGTGCTCAGCTCACTGATGCGATTCAAAACCGTTATGGACTATCTGCTGAAGAAGCAACCATTAGCAAACGTGAACGCACTTTACCTGATGATTACTATCCTGAGGTTTTGACACCGTTTATCGAAAATACCATCCAGCAAATTACGCGCTCATTACAGTTTTACTTCTCATCTAGCCAATACAGCAGTATTGATCATGTCGTGCTAGCGGGTGGTAGCAGCTCTATTGCAGGGCTTGCCGGTATGGCGCAGCAACGATTGGGTGTCCCTGTCACTATCGCAAATCCGTTCATCAACATGACCATCGCTCCGCACATTGACAATGAGCAACTGGCGATTGATGCACCAAGCTTAATGGCCGCGTGCGGTCTTGCGTTAAGGAGCTTCGACTAATGGCTCGTATTAACTTATTGCCCTGGCGGCAAGAAGAGCGCGAACGCCGCAATAAAGAATTTATCACTTTGGTTGCCGCAGTAACTTTGTTAACTCTATTAGCGGCATTCGCCTCATGGAGCTATTTTAACAATGAACTCGATGAGCAATTGGATGCCAATGCACTGATTGAGCAAGAAAACGTTCGCTTAGACAAAGCCTTGGTCGAGATTGATAGCTTAGAGCAGCGCCGTGAAGACATCATCTCACGCATGCAGGTTATCCAAGATTTACAAGGACGACGCCCGGTTCCAGTCCGTATATGGGATGATCTTGCCAAAGCAATACCGCCCGCGCTGTATTTAACCAATTTAAAACGCGAAGGCGATGTACTGACGTTAACAGGTCTTGCTGACAATCCAAACGTCGTCTCTAGCTTGATTCGTAATTTAGATAGCAGTAAATGGATGGGCAATTCAGCGGTAAGCAATATTCAGCAGAATATCAGCGCTTATCAAGCCGCGCCCGCCTTAGAAAATACGGTAACCACTGGAGAGCAGTCGCGCCCGGTTTATCCTGAAGACAGCTATGTTCAGTTTGTTGTCACGACTAAAGTACAGTCAGAAACAGCAGAAGAGATTGAGGCTAACGCTGCGTCTGGAGGTGAGTTATGAAACTGATTCGAAAAAAGAGCTTGGTTAAAACCAAGAAAGAGGCGCTAAGTACAAAAAAGCAGTTTGACTTAAATGAGTTTCGCCGTAGTTTTGAATCATTAGACAGCGAAAACTACGGCAGCTGGCCGCTTCCTGTCAAAGTCACCGTGATTGGATTTATTATTGCTTTGATTGCAGCACTATCTTGGGCGCTGCCAATCAGCAGCAAAATTGATGAAATTAATGCGGCTGAAAGTCAGCAGCAAACTTTACTTGATAGCTACCGCGAAAAAGAATCGCGTGCACGTCATTTAAAAGCCTATCAAGCGCAAGTGATTCAAATGGAAACTGAGTTTAATACTTTACTCGATCAACTCCCAAAAGATACCCGCGTATCAGAGCTGGTCGAAGGTATCAATATGACGGGCGTTGGCAGTAACATTCGTTTTCAAGATATCTCTGTTGAGCCTGAAATTGAAAATGAGTTTTTTATTGAGCAGCCTATTCGTATCGCTGCCTTAGGAGAATACCATCAGTTTGGTAGCTTTATCAGTGGTCTTGCTGCCTTGCCGCGTATTATTACCATGCATGATTTTGAAGTCAGTAATCCGCAGCCAACTCTAGATGTATTACCTGAGCTCAATCTGGTGCTACAAACCAAAACCTATCGCTCAAAAGAAGCTGCTCCTGAAGGTGAAGAAACCACTGCACCAGATGCTGCTACTGATGCTGCAGGAGGCAACTAATGCGTAACCAAAAACTGCCCATGCTGCTGATTTTAAGCGCGACTGTTTTGTCAATGACCGGTTGTACTGACCGTATTGGCATGGCAGAGCAGGCGATGACTGATATTCGTAATCAGCCAGCACAGCCGATTGAGCCGCCGCCCAAGGCTGAGCTGGTAGAAGATTTTGTTTATAGTGCCAGTACGCAACGCAGCCCATTTTTGCCGCCAAGCTTAGTAAATGTCCAAGGCCCTGCCACCTCTATTGATGGTGTGCGCCCTGATATAACCCGAGTGAAAGAACCACTTGAACAATATGAGCTATCGCAACTCGTCTTTCGCGGCGTCGTTATTTCACCTGAAGGTCAGCAATATGCTTTAGTACAGCGTCCTGACGGTTCGGTTGCGAGCGTAAGAGTCGGTAACTATCTTGGCTTAAATGACGGCCGTATTGTTGAAATCACGCCGACCCAGATTAACTTGATTGAAATTGTGCCAGACAGCCGCGCCGGGTTTGTTGAAAAACCCCAGTCGCTGGTCTCCCCTATAAGCTAAGTCGGCAGATTTTTTGAGGAATATATAATGACAGTACGCAACAACAAGGTAATGACGATGAGCGACCGCGTATCTTCTAGTTTTGCCATCTCTGTATTGGCAATGAGTATGGTAGCAATAAGTAGCAGTGCTCATGCTGAGCAGCGTATCAATAACGTCTCTGTGGTACAAACAGCGCCAGCGGTTACCCAAATGCGCTTAGGGTTTGCCGGTAAGCCAGTATTACCTGCTGCCTATCAGCTTGATAATCCAAGCCGTTTGGTATTAGATTTTGAACAAGTGCAAAATGGGCTTGCCAGCCGTTTTAGTGAATATAATGTTGGTATGATCAACGATGTCACCACTCTAAATAGTGACAATACCACGCGTCTGATCGTCGGTCTCAAACAAGCGGGCAATTATACTACCGCTATTGAGGGCAATAATTTGCTGCTAACCATCAGCGACCCTAGTCGTCCGGTAGTTAATCAAGTAGTTACCAATGACCCAGTCCAAGATGTATTAAATGGCAACGCAGCTATCACCACTACTGCGGTAGTGACGCCAATTGTTGAGAGCAGTAGCGTTGCCGTTGCGCCAATTAAAACCAGAGTAGTAAAAAATCAAGCAGTTGCAACACAGGCACCTGCTGACACTATGGTAGTGCGCGTCAATCCTTTATTAAGCCCACAGCTTGCCGCCTCACAAGTGAGTAAGCAATATAGTTATGATGGTTTAACGGCGGTTAATTTCACCAAAGCCAATGACGGCGGCGGTAACGTTAGCATTGCGCTCGCTAACGAAGCTATTCCAGTAGACGTGCAGCGCCAAGGTAATAAATTGGTCGTTCGTTTAACGGGTAGCACGGTACCGAGAAACTTGCTGCGCCGCTTGAATGTTAATAGCGGTCTGGTTGATAGTATTGATACCAAAAACCAAGGGCAAAATGGTGTGATCACTATTAATGTCAAAGAAGATTTTGAATATCAGGCTTACCAATCAGGCAATCAATTAAACATCAATATCAGAAAGCCTGAGCTACTACGCGAGCCGACATTAGAAGAAAAAGTCTATACCGGCGAAGCATTATCGATGGAGTTTCAAGACGTCGAAATCCGTAGTGTTTTAGATATATTGGCCCAGTTTACAGAAATGAATATTGTGGCGAGTGACTCGGTAGCGGGCAACATCACTTTGCGCTTGATTAATGTTCCTTGGGATCAAGCGTTAGATATCATTCTAAAAAGTAAGAATCTTGGCAAACGTGAAAACGGTAATGTGATTTTGGTCGCACCTTCGACTGAGCTTGCAGAACAAGAAGCGCGTGAGCTTGAAGCGCAGCAAGCGGTTGAGTCTTATGCACCGCTACGCACGGAATACATTCGCTTAAGCTATGCTAAGGCAGCAGATGTATTGACGCTGATCTCTCAAGGCAGTGGTTCAACAGGTAGTAGCGGTACTGGCAACGCAAACTCTGTTGATAACAATACCTTGTTGTCTAACCGTGGTACGGTAACGGTCGATGAGCGTACCAATACCTTGATTATCAAAGACGTTGCTGAAAGCATCGAGAATATTCATAAGCTGATTGGTAAAATTGATATTCCAGTCCGTCAGGTCATGATTGAAGCGCGTATCGTTAGCGCAACCGATAGCTTTAGTAAAGAGATTGGTGTGCGTTGGGGGATTTTATCAAACGGCGCTGCCAATAACCGTAACTTGCTGGTCGGTGGTAGCAATCAGACGCTATGGGACTTGAAAGATTTTGACGTAGAGACGACGACCGTCAATGGTCAAACAGTTTCTTATCCTAAGTATGACATCAGCCGTCCTGATAACTTAAACGTGGATTTAGGGGTTGCCAACCCAGCGGGTAGGATTGCTTTTGGACTGCTTAGCATGTCAGATGTGATGCTCGATCTTGAATTATCGGCCCTACAAGCAGATAACCGTGGTGAAGTGATTTCGACGCCAAAGATTTTGACCGCTGATAAACAAACGGCAAAAGTATCTTCTGGTACGCAAATTCCTTATCAAGAAGCCTCGGCCAGTGGCGCGACTACCACCAGCTTTAAAGAAGCGGCATTGAGCTTGGAAGCCACGCCAAACATTACCCCAGACGGTAAAATTGGTTTGCAGCTGCTTATCACCAATGGCACACCGACCATTATTAATAATCAGGTCGCGATTGCTGAAGATTCTATTTCAACCAATGTGATTGTGGAAGATGGGCAAACCGTTGTACTGGGCGGCGTCTTTAAAAACCGTACTAACAATGAAGTATCTAAAGTACCTTTCTTAGGCGACTTACCTTATGTTGGTCGTGCGTTCCGCAAGGATGTACGTAATAACTCCAAAGAAGAGCTATTGATCTTTGTCACGCCAAAATTGATTAATGATGGTACCAGTCGCCTAAATTAATCTAGCGTTTCATTATTTCATAATAGAAAAAAGCAAGCAGCGACGCTTGCTTTTTTTATGGCTGATTTTCGTAATTGCTTAGATTTTACTGACAATAATCAATATACGTTACTAGCCAGAATATCCATGACGTTGTATCATACCTAATTTAGCTGAGTGCGTATTATGGTTGAGGAATTGCCGTCGGTATTTCTAGTGGGGCCGATGGGAGCGGGGAAGACCACCATTGGCAGGTTGCTTGCTAAGCAGTTGGGACGCTCGTTTGTAGATAGTGATTGGTATATCGAGTCGCAAACTGGGGCTGATATTGCTTGGATATTTGCCAAAGAAGGCGAAGCGGGCTTTCGCGAGCGCGAGACGCGCGCCATTGATGAGCTGACGCAGCAAACACAAATTGTCTTAGCAACCGGTGGCGGCGCAGTGATGGCGGCTGAAAACCGAGCGTTTCTTCATGAACGCGGTATCGTCGTCTATCTTAATGCGCCAGTAGACGTGCAAATGGCGCGTACGGCCAAAGATAAGTCGCGACCTTTATTACAACAGCCCAATCCTAGAAAAATATTGCAAGATTTATACAGCGCCCGCGACCCCTTATATCGGCAAGTGGCGCATATTATTATGCCGACCGGCCATACCTATCCGCGCCATATGGTCAATCAGTTATTGCAGCAACTAGACGCATTTTGTGCCTCAACTTCTATTAGCTCAGCACATCAAGAAGATCAATAAGAAAAAGTTTAATAAACAACGCCGCTCAATTTAATTCAATCCTCATACTTAAGGAGATTTTCATGGCAACGCCACTGTTTCATGCCAACTTAACAGTACAGACGAAAAGTCATGATTACCCTATTATTATTACTGAAGATAGTAATGCCATTAATCCTAAAAAAAGCAGCATGGCAAGTCAAATCGCGCCTTATATTACCGGTCATCAAGTCCTTATCGTCACCAATGAGACGGTTGCGCCTTTATATTTAAAGGCTCTACAGGATGAGCTTGAAGCGCAGTTTACGGTCAAGGTTTGTGTGCTGCCAGATGGTGAGCAGTATAAAAACCAGACCAGTATTAACCAGATCTATGATGCGCTGATGGCAGAGCATTTTAACCGTGATGTGACCTTAATCGCGCTTGGTGGCGGCGTGGTCGGCGACATGACAGGATTTGCCGCGGCAAGCTTTATGCGTGGGGTCAATTTTATTCAAATCCCAACCACTCTGTTATCACAGGTGGATTCGAGCGTCGGCGGCAAGACCGGCATCAATCATCCGCAAGGTAAAAACATGATTGGCGCATTTTGGCAGCCGCAAATGGTGCTTGCTGATATGAGTACGCTAAAAACCTTGCCCGCGCGTGAGTTATCGGCAGGCTTGGCAGAAGTCATCAAGTACGCGCTGATTATGGATGCAGAGTTTTTGACGTGGCTTGAGCACAATCTGCCAGCGATGATGGCGTTAGATTTAGCCGTACTTGGCGAGGCGGTAAAGCGCTGCTGTCAGTATAAAGCCGATATCGTCGCACAAGACGAAAGAGAGTCCGGCGTACGCGCTTTGTTAAACTTCGGTCATACTTTTGGCCATGTGATTGAAACCCATGAAGGCTATGGTAATTGGCTACATGGCGAGGCGGTCGCCGCTGGCATGGTACAAGCGGCTGAGCTGTCGCAAAAAATTGGCTGGTTAACAACTGCGGACGTTGAGCGTATTAAACGCGTACTCACCTTGGCAGATTTGCCGATTACGCCACCCGCTATTGACGTACAAACGGCTTTAGGTTTGATGGGTCATGATAAAAAAGTCAAACACGGACAAATCCGCCTTATTTTGTTAAAATCATTAGGTAAAGCGGTATTGACCAATGATTTTGATGCCAAGCTTTTGACCGAAGTTTTGTCGCAGCATCAATAGTACAAGCTCATTAAGTCGTTAGTAGGTGAGTTGCACGTTTAATTTATCAGTTAATAAATAATCGTTAAACGCTTAAAATAATCATTCCAGCTATTTTTAGCTGCGATATATTTCGACAATCTTGAGCATTATTTTTTTAAGACCATTATTATATAAAACTCTTTTATAAGTATCTTTTTATAAGTACCCTTTTCCAAGGACCTCTCCATGGCAGCATCACGCTCGACGACTCGCACAGCTGGGCAGAAATATCGCCGTCAAGCACTGATTTGGCTGATAGCAACCCTGCTATTGGGCGTGTTTACCGCCTTAGTTTGGATGTTTAGCCAAACGCCAGCGATGGGTGCTAAGATTGAGAATGAGCCAATTTCAGCGCCACAAACCTCAACCGCTGAGCTTGAGCAGCCGCTAAAGATAGAGTCTTTGCATGAGCTCGATACAGACGTGCAGCCGATTAGTTTTGATACCACGGTTAAAGACTTACGCAGCTATCCTGATGAGTTTAAAGACAAGCGTTATCTGCTCGCTAACAAAGGCAAGTGGACAGTGCAGGTGATGAATGTCGCTGAAAATGATGTCATTGTCAGCTATTTAGAAAGCCGAGAAGATCGCGATAAGTTCGCTTATTTCCGCTACCTCGATGAAAATGAGCAGGTACGTTATATGCTGACTTACGGGCTGATGAGCAGTCCACAAGAGGCGGTCGGTGCCGCGAAATTGATAGATTTTAAACTACCTGCAAATGTACGCGTCTTACCTGAAGAGATCAATCGTTACGTCAGTATCATCGATAATTATGAACGTCCGGATCCGGTTAAGGACTTGAGCACCAAGCGCACGCGCAATGTAAACTTGCGCCCAACCAAACGTGAAGTACCAGTACGTCAACAGACACAAACGTCTGATGACAGTAAGGGCCAAATGGTAAATAATAATGCCAATCGCGGCGCACAAGATGGCGCTAATGAAAGCATACGTCAGTCAGCTGATACTTCTGACACTTTGATTGTCAATGAAGAGCGGACGGTCGAGATCGAAGGACAACCAATGACCACGCACTCCTCTACAGATACTAACCGTAAGCCTGAAGCAACCACTGGCAATGCAACAAATAATGGCTCAAGCAATAATAATGCACCGAAAAAACCGCCGGTGGTTGAAGCGCCTAAACCACCGAGCGCCAATGCAAATAGTAACGCCGCCAATAAAAATACCAACGCTGCTGACAAAAACCCCAATGCCAACGCAGCTGGTAAAAACCCCAATGCTAATGCTAACGCTTCAAAAGGCAATAATGACAGCATCAAAGAGCTTATAGAGGAAAAAAGTAACTAACTTCACCGAGCATACCGTTTTATAAACGCTCCTGTCGTATTTTATGGCAGGGGCTTTTTTGTGAACGATTTATTTACTATTAAAAAAGCTTAGTAACGCTTATAAAAGCGGCCTTGAATAAGTAATTATTCTCAATAGTTAGTCGTTAATACGACATTGATAATATATTTTTTTACAAAAACTAGAGTATGAGTTGATAGAAAAGACTAGATTTTTTAATCATCATTAACTAAGATAACTGAGGGCGACGTTCTGTATAGTTATCGTAAATTGTTATTTCATACCTCGATATGGTCGTTTCAAGCGCTGCTACTTGCTACCTATTTAAGCTTATCGCAAGTGGCGCAACTCCTCATTTTATCCCGATTGGGATTGTTAAGGCGCTTGAATGTAGAGCGTCTGATATTCATATTTGACGGCGGTTTAACCTATTCATCGCCAATTTATCCATAACTTTCTTATCAGCTGCTTTGCTTATTGTCCATTGGAGGGGTTAAGGCGTCACCGTTTTTATTAACGTTTACGCCGCTCATATTGAGTTTTTAACCGCTAAAACAGACATAAAAGTAAGCAGAGTCCGATAAGAATTTAGGTATAGATGTCTTAGCGGTAACGTTAAATCAATCGCTGTGATGGTTATAAAATAAAGAGAGTCGTGATAAGTATTTTTATCACCCTCAAAACGCTTGCATTATTTTCTCCGCTTGCGCTTTATTAATCCGCTTATGTGAATATATTTAGCCCGTTCTGCCCGCGGAGTTTGGTTGCTACTTCATATTGAAAGTATAGGCCGTCCGCTCACTCAAAAGGACAAGCTATGTCAATGATTTCCTCCTCTACGCATTTGGCGACCCCAGATGACTTCTCTGATAACTGCGGCTTTGGTTTGATAGCTCATATCGAGGGCCAAGCCAGTCACGATTTGGTAAAAACAGCCATTCATAGTCTAAGCTGTATGACCCATCGCGGCGGCGTTGCCGCTGATGGCAAGACCGGCGATGGCTGCGGTTTATTGCTGGCAACGCCGACGGTATTTTTTAGCGATATCGCCGCTGAGCAGGGCTTTACCCTGACAGCCGATTTTGCCGTTGGCATGGTGTTTGTCAGTTTGGATGAGACAAAAGCGCAGTATAGTCAGCAGGTGCTTAATGAAGAGATTGCCGCCCAAGGTTTAGCAGTGGCGGGCTGGCGCGATGTACCGCTTGACTTAAGTATCGTTGGTGAGATTGGGCGTCAGACATTACCTGGTTTTCAGCAGATATTTGTCAATGCACCAGACGAGATAGCGGCCGATGACTTTAACCGCAAATTATTTGTCGCCCGTAAAAAAGCCGAACAGCGTCTGCATGATGACGAGTTATTTTATGTTTGTTCATTAAACTGTCAGACCATTATCTATAAAGGTTTGGTCATGCCATCAGACCTGCCAGCGTTCTTTTTAGACTTACAAGATACGCGTTTGGCCTCGCATATCGTGGTCTTCCATCAGCGTTTTTCAACCAATACCTTGCCGCGCTGGCCACTGGCGCAGCCGTTTCGCTATCTGGCGCACAATGGCGAGCTTAATACCATCACCGGCAACCGTAGCTGGTCTGAAGCGCGCACGCCAAAATTAAAATCTGATAAATTGCCCAATTTAAGCGAACTAACGCCATTGGTTAATAGCACCGGCTCAGACTCATCAAGCTTAGATAATATGCTCGAAGTCCTGATGTCTGGCGGTATGAGTTTATTCCATTCGATGTCAATTCTGGTACCGCCCGCTTGGCAAAATGTCGACAGCATGGATATGGACTTGCGCGCGTTTTATGAGTTTTACTCGCAGCATATGGAGGCGTGGGACGGCCCAGCAGGGCTAGTGATTCAAGACGGTCGCTATGCGGTCTGTATGCTTGACCGTAATGGTCTGCGGCCGTCGCGTTGGGTGACCACCAAAAATGGCTATATCACGGTGGCCTCAGAAGTCGGCGTTTGGGATTATGCGCCAAAAGATGTGCTTGCTAAAGGTCGGGTTGGGCCCGGTCAGATGCTGGTAATCGATACCATGACTGGTCAAATTATGGATACCAAAGCGATTGCGACGTTACTGAAAAAAGCACATCCGTATCGTAAATGGCTGCGCGAAGAAGCGACGCGTATTCGTGATGATGAGCGCTTAGAAGAAATGCTTGCCGCCCAAGCCTGCCGCGGTGAGCCGCTAAAAGCTTTGCAAAAAATGTATCACATCACCAATGAAGAGCGCACTGAAATCATCCGCCCGAATGCCGAAAATGGTCAAGAACCCGTCGGCTCGATGGGCGATGATACGCCGATGGCGGTGCTGTCGCAGCAAATACGTCATGTCGGTGATTTCTTCCGTCAACAGTTTGCACAGGTGACCAATCCACCGATTGATCCGCTGCGTGAAGCTATTGTCATGTCGTTACAGACGTGTCTTGGTGCCGAGACCAATGTGTTTGCACCATCAGCACGTGACGCGCATCGTATTATCTTATCGTCGCCGGTTTTATCAGCCAGTAAAATGCAGCAGCTTGAAAACTTGGCTGATCCGGCGTTTCAAATGGCGCGTATCGACTTAAACTGCGATGCCAATCTTGAGCTAGCAGCCGCCATCAAAGCCATCTGTGAGCAAGTGGCAAGCAGCATTCGTGCGGGTTTTACTTTGATTGTGTTGTCTGATAAGAATATCGCCGCCGACAAACTACCGGCCAACGCCATTATGGTCACTGGTGCGGTGCATCATTATCTGATTGCCCAAGGTATTCGTACCGATGCCAATTTAATTATCGAGACTGGTCTGGCACGCGATTCACATCAAGTGGCGGTACTAATCGGCTTTGGCGCGACTTGTGTGTATCCATATCTGGCCTATGACGTCATCGATGATTTGGTGGCGACTGGTGAGCTGCTTGGCGATCCGATTCAAGCGCGGGTCAATTTCCGTAAAGGCTTGGATAAAGGTCTGCTGAAGATTTTATCAAAAATGGGTATCTCTACCATTGTCTCGTATCGCGGCGCGCAGTTATTTGAAGCGGTTGGTCTTTCTGAAGAAGTCGTTAACTTATGTTTTAAAGGCGTGCAAAGTCGTATTAAAGGTGCAACCTTTGCCGATTTGGCAGCAGATCAAGCGCAGCTCGCGGCTAACGCTTTTAAGCGTCGTGCACCACTTGATCAAGGTGGCTTATTAAAATTTGTCTTTAATAAAGAATACCATGCCTTTAACCCTGATGTGATTAATAGTCTACATATGGCAGTACGAACTGGTAATTATGACAATTATCGTAACTATGCTAATTTGGTTAATAGCCGTCCGGTCGCCACTTTGCGAGATTTATTACAGCTTAAAACCGACAATCCGCTTGAAGTAGACGAGGTTGAAGATATCTCGGCCATTTTGTCGCGCTTTGACTCAGCGGGGATGTCATTAGGGGCATTGTCACCCGAAGCCCATGAAGCCATCGCTATTGCTATGAATACCATTGGCGGTCGCTCAAACTCAGGTGAGGGCGGTGAAGACCCTGTCCGTTACGGCACCTTGCGCAACTCAAAAATCAAGCAAATCGCTTCTGGTCGTTTTGGGGTCACACCTGCCTATTTGCGCTCAGCAGAGGTTATGCAGATCAAGGTTGCTCAAGGGGCAAAACCGGGTGAAGGTGGTCAGCTGCCAGGCGGTAAGGTCAATACTTTGATTGCGCGACTGCGTTATTCAGTGCCGGGTGTGACGCTCATATCACCGCCGCCGCATCATGATATTTATTCGATTGAGGATCTGGCGCAGCTTATTTTTGATCTCAAGCAAGTCAATCCTGATGCCTTAGTTTCGGTCAAGTTAGTCTCGCGTCCAGGCGTTGGTACGATTGCGACGGGTGTGGCAAAAGCCTACGCTGACCTAATTACCATCTCAGGTTATGACGGCGGTACGGCAGCATCGCCACTTTCGTCCATCCATCATGCTGGCTCGCCGTGGGAGCTGGGGCTTGCTGAAACGCATCAATCGCTACGGGTCAACGGCTTGCGTGATAAAGTTCGTATTCAAACCGATGGCGGTCTAAAAACGGGTCTTGATGTGGTCAAAGCCGCAATTCTTGGGGCAGAAAGCTTTGGTTTTGGCACCACGCCGATGATTGCCGTTGGCTGTAAATACTTGCGCATTTGTCATCTTAATAACTGTCCAACCGGCGTTGCCACCCAAAAAGCCCAGCTACGTGATGAGCATTTCATTGGTGAAGCGGAAATGCTGATTAACTTCTTTAAATTTGTCGCAACCGAAACGCGAGAATGGCTTGCCGCTCTCGGTGTACGCAGTATGGAAGAGCTGGTCGGGCGCACTGACTTGCTTGACGTATTAGAAGGTAATACCGATAAGCAGCGTCATTTGGATTTAACGCCGTTATTATTTAGTCATCCAGCCAGTAGCGGCAAAGCGCAAACTTGTCAGGTGGCGCGTAATGAGCCATTTGATAAAGGCTTGCTCGCTGAGCAAATGATTAACGATATGCTGCTGAGTATCCGTCAAGGGAACGGCGGCGATTTCAGCTATGCCGTCGGCAACTGTGATCGCTCTATCGGCGCGCGTATCTCTGGCGAGATTGCGCAGGTCTGGGGCAACCTTGGTATGAGTGATAGGCCCATTAAACTGCACCTAAACGGTACCGCAGGTCAGAGTTTGGGGGTCTGGAATGCAGGCGGTTTGCATATTGAGCTAGAAGGCGATGCCAATGACTATGTTGGTAAAGGCATGGCGGGCGGTGAGATTGTCATTTATCCACCGCAAGATTCAAGTTTCACCACGCATGAAACCGCCATCATCGGCAACACTTGTCTGTATGGCGCAACTGGTGGCAAGCTGTATGCGGCGGGTACAGCAGGCGAGCGTTTCGGCGTCCGTAATTCGGGTGCTCATGCGGTTATCGAAGGCACGGGCGACCATTGCTGTGAGTATATGACCGGCGGCATCATTACCGTTCTTGGGCGTACGGGGCTGAATTTCGGCGCAGGCATGACCGGCGGCTTTGCTTATGTCCTAGATATGGATGGTGACTTTTTTGACCGCTGTAATCATGAACTGATTGATTTAAACCGTATCTCAAGCGAGCAAATGGAAGGTCATCGTATTTACTTGCAACAAGTGATTGAAACCCATGTAGATAAAACGGGCAGTGCGTGGGGACAAACCATCTTAGCGGACTTTGAGCATTACGCGCGTAAGTTCTATTTGGTAAAACCCAAAGCGGCAAACGTTGCGACCCTGCTTAAAACCACGACGGCTGACCCACAATAAATTGGCTTGGTCAATAATAGGTTTACAAGCAGTTTAATTCATAGGTTTTAAGCAGGTAAATGACAGCCTCTATCCGTAAATTTGCCTCATTTAAGCTACAGATATTGGCTGTCGTTACCCACTATAAAAGAGACAATACCATGGCAAAACGCTTAGAAAATAGTTTTCAGTTTTTAGATGTACCGCGCCTTGAGCCGATTAAAAAAGACATCGTTACGCGCTCAACAGAGTTTGTAGAAATATATCAGCCGTTCGATAGCGAATCAGTAGCGCAGCAATCGCACCGCTGTCTTGAGTGCGGCAATCCATACTGCGAGTGGAAATGTCCGGTACATAATTACATTCCCAACTGGCTTAAATTAGCAAGCGAGGGACAAATATTTCAGGCGGCAGAATTGTGTCATCAAACCAATACTTTGCCTGAAGTTTGTGGCCGTGTCTGCCCGCAAGACCGCTTGTGTGAAGGCGCTTGTACGCTAAACGATGGCTTTGGCGCGGTCACCATCGGCAATGTTGAGAAGTATATCAACGACACCGCTTTTGCCCTTGGCTGGCGTCCTGATATGTCCGAGGTGGTTTGGACGGATAAAAAAGTCGCTATTATTGGCGCAGGGCCTGCAGGACTGGGCTGCGCCGATATCTTAGTCAGAAACGGGGTCAAACCTGTTATCTTTGATAAGCGTCCTGAGATTGGCGGTTTATTAACCTTTGGTATTCCAGAGTTTAAAATGGAAAAAGATGTCATGCGCAATCGCCGTGTCATTTTTGAAGGCATGGGCATGGAGTTTCGTTTAGAGACCGAAATCGGTAGCGATGTCAGTATTGACGAGCTGCTAAGCGAGTACGATGCGGTATTTATGGGCATGGGCACTTATTCTTATATGCGCGGCGGCTTTGCAGGCGAAGAGCTAGAAGGCGTCTACGATGCGCTAGATTACCTGATTGCCAACGTCAATCGCTGCAATGACTGGGAAAAAAATTCAGCAGACTATATCGATTTAAAAGGTAAAAAAGTGGTGGTATTAGGCGGCGGTGACACGGCGATGGACTGTAACCGTAGCAGTGTGCGTCAAGGCGCGCAGCAAGTGGTTTGCGCTTATCGCCGTGACGAAGAAAATATGCCCGGCTCTCGCCGTGAGGTGGTCAATGCGCGCGAAGAAGGCGTTGAGTTTTTATTCAATCGTCAACCGACCGAAATCATTGGCTTAAATGGCAAGGTAAACGCGGTTAAGGTGATTACCACGCATCTGGGCGCGCCTGACAGTCATGGTCGCCGCCACCCTGAGCCTATTCCCAATTCAGAAGAAATCATCCCGTGTGATGCGGTTATTCTGGCTTTTGGTTTCCGTCCTAGCCCGGCCGACTGGTTTGAGAGACAGCAAGTGAGTATGGATAGCTCGGGCCGCGTGCTAGCGCTCGAGCAGCAGACATTTAAATTTCAAACCAGCAATCCCAAAATATTTGCAGGTGGCGATATGGTGCGCGGCTCTGATTTGGTGGTGACGGCGATTTGGGAAGGTCGTGAAGCGGCAGAAGGTATTTTAGATTTCTTAGAAGTCTAGTTTTTAGAAGTCTAGCTTTTAGAAGTCTAGTATTTGGCTATTGGTAGTTATCAATAGCCAAATCCAAATATGCTTTTTCATCATTTTTAAAATGAGGACACGCCCTTGCATGTTTATAACTATAACGTTGACGTCTTTTATCTTTACGGGATAAAAGGCGTTATTTTTTTGATAATTGCTTTATGAATGGTTAAGCTAGCAGTTATCATTTAAGCTACTTTTTATTTATCCATTATAAGAGACGCCCTGCGTGAAACCGACTTTTTGGCAACGATTTACCGCGCCGTTTGTAGAGCCTTACGCCCGCTATCAGCATGCCGATGTTTTGCATGCCATACGTTTGGGCGTGGCCGTGCTTATTGCCCTGTTGTTAAATGAGTTTACCCACTTGCCACATGGCGAGTGGACGACCATCACCGTGTTTGTGATATTGGGATTATTGCAATATCAAGGAGCGATTTATACCAAGGCCAAAGAGCGCATACTCGGCACTTTGCTCGGCGTGGTGGTCGGGCTGAGCTTTTTATGGTTGATTCAAGATACGGGCGGCTGGCTATGGTTATACTATGGGCTGATTGGTATTATCAGCGGTATTATTGGCTACGTGGCGGTTAAGCAGTTGGGCTATATCGGGCTGCTAACGGGTATTACCATGCTGATGATTGTCTCAAGCCCCGACCATAGTGATATCACCCAAGACGGTCTGTATCGCGCCATTAATATTTTACTTGGCGCAGGGGTTGCGGTCGCTGCGACCTTGATTTTACCGCTGAAATCAACGCTAATGTGGCGGTTTTTATTGGCCAGTAACCTTGAAACCTGTGGTAATTTATACACTGGAGTGGGCAATCATATTGATGCCGAGATTTTAGTACCAAAACCCTTTAAATATAGTAAGGCGACCAGTTCAGCCAGTATTATTTACCCAAAAAATCCGGCTGTACCAGATACGCCAGTCAATAAAGCCTTGGTCAAAGCGCTGCAAAAAATCAATAAGCGCCTGCTTGCCGTACGCCCGCATATCGCCGCCACAGCGAGCGAATCTGGCATTGATAAAGAAACGCTAGAGACCATTCAGCGTACCCATCGCAATATTATTGGTACGATTGATTTATTATTAAGTGCGGCGCCGCGCTTGGCAAATATCGAAATTGACGATGAAAACCATATTTTACTGATTCATTATCAGCACGAACTGACCCAAGCGATGCAGCATATGGCGGCGGTATTACGCAGTCCAAATGATGAAGTGTTTCGCCCGATTACGCGCATTGCGGTATCAGAATATCCAAGTGTGGAAAACTTAGGCTTTGAGTGGCAAGGCTATTTTTGGCTCACCCAAACGCTGCAAGTGCAGTTACAGCGCCTTAGTGAATTATTGCAAACCACCAAACCGCAATGGTTTGCTGCCTCTGGCTTGCGCTATCAGCGCCGCGAGCAGCGCCGTATCGAGCATAAAGGCAGCGAAACCGATTTGCACTTATAAATAAAAGCTGAATAAAAGAATAGATAAAAGACAAATAAAAAACGCTGACTCTATAAAGTCAGCGTTTTTTGGATACTTAGATTAACAAATGAAGTGCAATACCAAATGTGAGGTGAAAAAAAGACCTAGATGCGCTAGCATCAAAGTTTTT
>NZ_VKLR01000028.1:0-34170 GCF_007280595.1 Psychrobacter sp. YGAH215
CGCTCGACTTGCATGTGTTAAGCCTGCCGCCAGCGTTCAATCTGAGCCATGATCAAACTCTTCAGTTTAATCTTGCTATGAAGCTCTTTAAAGAAGCTTCTAAACTTGGCTCATCTAATCTGGCAAAATCGCTAAAAATTATGTTCGTAATGAATTAACTTTGAGTTTTTCTGCTGTCTTAAATGATAATTTTTATAGTTAATAATCTTTCCGAAAAGAAAAGATAGTCAACTTTATTTTTAGCATTCTGAATCAGCAAAAATCCACACAAGTTGTTCTTTAGTTATGCTTTTAAATAGTGCTCGATACTGTCGTCCAGTTATCGATTATTCTGTCTCTAAATAGTCCCAATCCGTTGCCGGTTGTTCTATCTAGCGAGCCGACTATCATATCACAATGATTTGGTTTGTCAAGCTTTTTTATAATTTGTTTCAATGGGTTAGCCAGGTTTGTTATATGTAATTGACATATAAGTTGTTCCGGTTCTCCCTAATGAGGTGCGTATTATAGACGCTTTGGACTGGGTGTCAACCGATTTTCGATAGATTTCTTAATTTATTTTAGAAGGTGACAAACAAACTATATTTTTCAATAACTTAGTAAAAAACATATATAAAACCAAAGAGGATTATTCTCTAGACATGTCTTAATGTTTAATTATTATTTGCTACGAAGTTTATTAGTAAGCTCAATTGGACATTTATAAACCATGCATTATATTGCTGGGCTTATATAGGTATATATTCAACACTATTGATATTGACATTAAGCGTACCTATATAGGGAAGCTTACCGCGCGGCAGCTGTCTAGTGTTAATAGGCAGCGTTTGCTATAATAGCGGCTTTTATGACATTACTGCATGGCACTCCTAATTATTCTTATTAACAAGCAACTTATTCTATATTATATTATGGCGATTTGATGAACAGTTATTAAATGGCTACTTAATTAGCATAATATATAAGATAAATTTTAGCGCAGTGTTTGTGGTTAATGCCCATTTCTTACAACATATCCGACATATTATAGCGGTTAGATATAATTGACGTGGTCTTACGGTTATATGATTGATGGTTGCAATCATCACTGCCAACGGACCCAAAAAGGTGAATAGATTATGGTAGCGATTACTTTACCTGATGGTAGCGTGAAAAACTTTGAAGGCAATACAACGGTCATGGAAGTGGCGCAAAGTATTGGAGCGGGCTTGGCGAAGGCGACGGTCGCGGGACGCGTTGATGGCCATTTAGTAGATGCCCACGACCCTATCGTTGCCGATGCAAAAGTTGAAATCGTGACGCCAAAAGACGCTGATGGCGTCGATATCATTCGCCACTCGTGCGCGCACTTGTTAGGTCATGCGGTAAAACAGCTTTATCCTGACGTAAAAATGGTCATCGGTCCTGTTATCGAAGATGGCTTTTATTATGACATCTATAGTGAGACGCCATTTACGCCTGAGCACATGGAAAAAATTGAAAAACGCATGATGGAGCTGATTAAGCAAGATTATGACGTCATCAAAAAAATGACCCCTCGCGATGAAGTGATTAAGATTTTTGAAGAACGCGGCGAAGATTATAAGCTGAAATTGATTAATGACATGCCGAGTGAAGAAGCCTTTGGTCTATATCATCATCAAGAATATGTCGATATGTGCCGTGGTCCACACGTGCCAAATACGCGCTTCTTAAAAGTATTTAAACTGACCAAAATGTCAGGCGCTTATTGGCGCGGTGATGCTAAGAACGAACAGCTACAACGTATCTATGGTACGGCGTGGGCAGATAAAAAAGATTTAAAAGCCTATATCCAACGTATTGAAGAGGCAGAAAAACGTGACCATCGTAAGATTGGTAAAGCGTTAAATCTGTTTCATATGCAAGAGCAAGCGCCGGGAATGGTGTTTTGGCATGCCAATGGTTGGACGATTTATCAAGTACTTGAGCAATATATGCGTAAAGTGCAGCATGACCATGGTTATGAGGAAATCAAAACGCCGCAAATCGTCGATCGCAGCTTGTGGGAACGTTCAGGCCATTGGGGCAACTATGCCACCAATATGTTTACCACTTCGAGCGAAAACCGTGATTATGCAGTAAAACCAATGAACTGCCCGTGTCACGTGCAAGTATTTAACCAAGGCTTAAAGTCTTACCGTGAGCTGCCGCTACGTATGGCGGAGTTTGGCTCGTGCCATCGTAACGAACCATCTGGTTCATTGCATGGTTTGATGCGTGTACGTGGTTTCACGCAAGATGATGCGCATATATTTTGTACGCAAGCGCAAATTCAGCAAGAAGTCGCGGATTTTATTAAGCTTACCCTTGCGGTGTATGAAGACTTTGGTTTTGATAATATCATTATGAAGCTCTCAACCCGTCCTGAAAAACGCGTTGGTAGCGATGAATCATGGGATTTTGCCGAAAAAGCCTTGGCAGATGCCCTAGATAGCTCAGGTCTTGATTGGGAATATCTACCGGGTGAAGGCGCATTCTATGGTCCGAAGATTGAGTTTAGTCTAAAGGATTCATTGGGTCGCGTGTGGCAATGCGGTACGATTCAGGTTGATCCAAATATGCCTGAGCGTCTTGATGCAGAGTTTGTCAACGAACAAAACGAGCGCGAAACCCCAATTATGCTGCACCGTGCAATCTTAGGCTCATTTGAGCGCTTCATTGGTATTTTGATTGAAAACTACGCCGGTTGGATGCCTGTATGGCTTGCGCCGCAACAAGTAGCGGTGATGAATATCACTGATAAACAAGCCGATGCTTGTGAAAATGTGGTTCGTGAGCTGAAAAATGCAGGTTTGCGAGCGACGAGTGACTTGCGTAACGAAAAGATTGGATTTAAGATACGAGAGAAAACATTAGAACGCGTTCCCTATATGCTAGTATTAGGGGATAAAGAGGTCGAAACGGGCAGTGTCAACGTCCGAACTCGTGAAGGTGAAAACCTCGGCGTCATGAGTGTTGCAGAATTTATTAGCTTAGTACAGACTGCTGTCAGCAAAAAAGGCCGACAGACCCCAAAAACAGATGAGGAGTAATACCTATTAAACAGTCAAACCGTTTGAACATCAACGAAGATATCAATGCTAAAGAAGTCCGTTTGGTTAAAGAAGATGGCGAGCAAATGGGCGTGGTCGATATCGAAACCGCGATGAAAGCGGCGCGTGATGAAAACCTAGATTTGGTCGAATTGGTTCCTGAAGCCAAGCCGCCAGTATGCAAAATCATGGATTATAAACATTTCCTCTATGATCAAAAGCAGAAAGCGAAAGAAGCGAAGAAGAACCAAAAACAGACCCAGCTCAAAGAGATGAAGCTACGTCCTAGTACTGAAGAGGCGGATTATCAAGTTAAGCTGAAAAAAATCGTCAGCTTCTTGGAAAACCAAGATAAAGTTAAAATCAGTATCCGTTTCCGTGGTCGCGAAATGGCGCATCAAGAGATTGGACGCAAACAACTTGATCGTATCATTGAAGATACCGCTGATATCTCAAACGTCGAACAGTATCCTAAGATGGAAGGCCGTCAAATGGGTATGCTGCTTGGGCCTACTAAGAAAAAATAATCCACAGGTGGATTATAGCGAGTAGTGGCTGTTAATCGATGTGATGGTTAGTTAATATAATCAATTAACTAACACAGACAGCTCGTTATTATAGACAGTTATACTCTTAACCATCAATATACTCCGGGATATTGATGGTTTTTTCATATTTATTGCTGAATACGCGCATTAAATATAAAAAAGCTAAGTACGATAAGCCAAATTCCTCTATAAACGCTTTATCAACCTCAGTTTACAAAACCCATCTTCTCAACCTTTTCATTACCAGTTAATCTAAAGGTTATCTCATCACACATATCTCATTCGAATAAAAATTATTGGGTAATAAAAACAATTGAAACCACGACTATAAAAGTGCTAAGCGAAAACTGTTATTCATTAACAATGAATAGTTAATGACAATTAATAGTCAATAAATAGTGTCATTGATAAATAACGTCGTCGGTAAAGAATTCCATTTTTAGATATTATAGGAAATTTTATGCAAGAATTGACCCCACCTGAAAACGCCTCAACGCCTAGCATCACCTTAACTGCTCCTGAACCGGTGAAAGAGATTCAAAAAAGCGAAGCGGATCAAATGGTGAAACTGGATGACAGCCAGATTCCTGAACTTGATGCTAAGGTCGATGCCTTTGTCGATCACGTGATTAACAACTCAGTACACAGCGCTGAGTTTCAACAAAACGTGCAATCTATTCACAATTTGGGCAATAAAGAAATTCGTGAGTCGGCGCAAGTGTCGAACCGTATGCTCGATTTGCCAGCAAAAAGTCTCAATGACAGTTTGTTTGATAACTCACCTATTGCCAAATCATTGACTGAGCTGCGCGGTATTGTTGAAGATTTGGATCCGAGCAAAAAAGAGCTGACCAGCTCACGTAAGCTCTTCGGTCTGATTCCATTTGGTAACAAAGTGCAAGATTATTTCCGTCAATACGAGTCAGCGCAATCACATATCAACGCTGTAGTGACCAGCCTCTATAACGGTAAAGACGAGCTGCTCAAAGACAATGCTATGATTGAGCAAGAAAAAGTCAATATGTGGGAGCTGATGCAATCGATTCGCCAATATATTTATGTGGGTAAAAAAATCGATGAGCAGCTTGAACAAAAGGTTTATGCCGTTGAAGCTACTGACCCCGAAAAAGCGCGTATTATTAAAGAAGAAATGCTGTTTTATGTACGGCAAAAAAATACTGACTTTTTAACGCAATTGGCGGTAAACGTACAAGGCTACTTGGCTCTTGATACCATTCGCAAAAACAACCTAGAGCTGATTAAAGGTGTGGATCGCGCGACGACGACGACGATCTCGGCGTTACGTACCGCAGTGGTGGTTGCTCAGGCGATGACCAATCAAAAACTGGTACTCGATCAAATCACCGCGTTAAATAAAACCACCAGCAGCTTGATTGAATCGACCTCTGCGATGCTCAAACGTCAGTCACTTGAAATTCACGAGCAGGCAACCAGTAGCACGATTGAGCTTGATAAACTCCAAAACGCCTTCAATAACGTCTATGAGACGATGGATATGATTAGCAATTATAAAATCGAGGCGCTAGAGAATATGAAACAAACGGTCAATACTCTGACAGCCGAGGTTGATAAAGCACAGAAATATCTCGATAAGTCGAATCAAACGACTGTCCTTGAAGTGTCGAAAGAGTTAAATACTAAAAAGATAACCAATCAATCAAATACGGTCGATATTGATATTTGATTGAGCTCGCATGTCGAAGGCTCTTATCGATACAAGCTAGCAGCTACTTGCTATCTGATACACATAAGACAATTGACCGAAGATATTGCAGCGTCGTTCGTGTTAAGATAGCACTTATTAATAATTTTAAAAAATAGATACGGTAATTTATGAGTTGGAATGATCCAAACGCCTCGAGTGAGGCACAAAAATACGTCAATCCTATTCCTAGTCGCGAACTGATACTCAGTACGATTAATGAATACGGTGAAGTCACGCATCAACAATTGGCAAAAGCCTTTAATATTGATGACCCTGACCAATTTGACGCTTTAGGCAATCGTCTAAAGGCAATGGCGCGCGATGGGCAAGTAAACCGCGACGGGCGTCCTTATCGCTATCGTACTGTAACCGAACACGATATCGTCACTGGCACCGTGTCAGCTCACCCTAAAGGCTTTGGCTTCGTAATATTGAGTGATATGCCTGATTTGTTCTTGCATGAAAAGCAAATGCGCTGGGTATTTAATGGCGATACCGTACAAGCGGTTGGTACCTCTACAGATAATCGTGGTCGTACCGAAGGGCGTATTGTGGATATCGTTGAGCGTCGCCAAAACAACTTTATTGGTACATTGGCGCACGATGAAGAAGGTTATTGCGTTGAGCTTGGTAGCCCAAATAACCATCAGCCGATTACCGTCACTGAAGAAAACGTGCAAGCATTGAACGCCAAACAAGGTGCGCCAGTCAAAGTCGATATTATCGATTGGCCAAACCAACACGAATTTGCCACCGGTAAAATCACTGAAGTGCTATCTGATGATAATGACCGTGAATTGATTATTGAGACGACTCTACTCAACTATGATATCCCGTCAGACTTTAGCGAAGCCGCGCTACAGCAGGCCAATAGCTATCAAGAGCCGACTGAAAAAGACTTGAAAGGTCGGAAAGACTTGCGCGATTTACCTCTTATTACTATTGACGGTGAAGACGCGCGTGACTTTGATGATGCCGTATTCGCCGAAAAACGCTCGGGCGGTAACTATCGGGTGCTGGTGGCGATTGCTGATGTAAGCAATTACGTCACGCCAAACTCGCCACTTGATAAAGATGCTTACGAGCGCGGCACGTCAGTGTATTTCCCGCATCGCGTGATTCCGATGCTGCCAGAAGTCCTGTCTAATGGTCTATGCTCATTGAATCCTAACCTTGACCGTCTCTGTATGGTCGCCGATATCAAGATATCGCGCGCCGGTAAAGTCACAGGCTACGATTTTTATCCGGGTGTGATGCATTCACAGGCGCGCCTGACTTATAACCAAGTGAATGCTTACCTTGCCAATCCAAAAGATAAAAGCGTCCCTGAATCATTAACGAGCAATAAAGACGTTAAAAAATCGGTCGATACCTTACATCAATTGTATGAGTTGCTGCTGAAGAAACGTGAAGAGCGCCATGCCATGGAGTTTGAAACGGTTGAAACGTATATTAAGTTTAATGAAAAAGGTGGCATCGAAGCGATTTTACCGCGTACGCGCGGCGATGCGCAAAAGCTTATCGAAGAGTGTATGCTGCTTGCCAATACCTGTGCGGCAAACTTTGCCCTAAAACATGAGTTGCCTGTCTTATATCGTAACCACGATAAGCCTGATAGTGAAAAGTCAATGCGCATTCATGAATATGCCAAAAACTTTGGCTTAAGCTTCCCTGAGGAAAGCCCAACGCAAGCAGATTATCAGCGGATTATCGAAGCAACCAAAGACCGTCCTGACGCCATTAGTATCCACAGCATGCTGCTACGCTCGATGATGCAAGCGAACTATGCGCCTGATAACATCGGTCACTTTGGTTTGGCTTATGACGAATACAGCCACTTTACCTCGCCGATTCGCCGCTATCCTGATTTAATGCTGCATCGCGCGATTAAAGCAAAAGTGACCAACAGCCAACAACCAGTGATGGATTTCTCGCTTGAAGAGGCTGGCATGCAAACTTCAGATACCGAGCGCCGCGCCGAAAAAGCATCGCGTTACGTGGAATCTTGGCTCAAATGTCATTATATGAAAGATCATGTCGGCGAAGAGTTCGATGGCGTGGTGACGACTGTGACGAGCTTTGGTTTATTTGTGACTTTGACTGACTTATATATTGATGGTCTCGTGCACATCTCCAACGTTGGCGACGACTTCTTTGTCTATGATGAGCAGCAACAGCAGCTTATCGGTAAAGACAGAGGCACGGTATTTGGGCTTGGCGATTTGGTTCGCGTAAAAGTAGCAGGCGTTAATATGGACCTGCTACAAATCGACTTTGATCTTAAAGCTAAGCTACAAGCAAGCCAAATGAATCAAACCAAACGCGATCAGCCAAAGAACAATTCGGCTGGTAAGAGCTCTGCTAACAAAACTTCGGCGAATAAAACCCCTTCTAAAAGAAGCAGCAGCCGTGGTAAAGGCACCAGCAAAAAAAGCTAACGCTGCCTAAATGTTAAGATTAAAAAAAGACTAACGTTATCGTTAGTCTTTTTTTTGCTCATTAAAGGGCGATTAATCAGATGCTGTTATTAAGACGCCACTTATTTCAGCCTTAAAATTCTGAACAATAATAACTCTAAGGTTTAAAGCTCCTATTGCGTATTAGCGATTTGCTCGCTGCGTTGTTGACTGACCTGCTCCGCTTGTTCTATCTGCGTGCTTGCTTTATCAAGAATAGCTTTTGGCTGCTGCCCTAATGGCCGACTTACAATATCTGATGTCTTGCTGTCAGTTATAACTATGTCTGTGTTTTCTGTTTCACTGCTAGCGGCTAACGCTTCTCTATTTTTTTCACGTTGACTGCCGCTGATCATATTAAACCCTGCGAGAATAACGATACCAGCCAAAGCAAAAATAATCAGATGTTTGATTTGCATAAAAAATATCTCGTCTATGTCGATAAAAGGTAGATAGACGTTTCATTGCATTTTTTATGCCGACTTTTATAGTTAGTAATCACCTTTTAATAGGTAATCTTCAACGCCACTCTTGTGGGCTATTCTTGCGGACTATTGTTACTTAGTAAGTCGGTTTCATCTGAATTTTCGGCAATTTCTTGCTCAACTTTTTCCATTAGTTTCTGATCAGGACGTGCATCGAGTACTTCCTCGGCATTGCGACCTTGTAAGATATGCTTGGCCCGCGCCTTTGCTTGTTTCTTATCTTTATCTTCAATGGTAGTGCCAGTGGGAAAAGATTCATCAGACGCTTTATCAGTTGCAGAAATGTGCGGCGTTACCGTCGTTTCCGCTGGGGATTTATCGTTCGTTTGACTGCTTTGGAAATGCTCAAAGGCTTTTTCTAGCTTATGGTTAAAGCGCAACTGATAAATGGGCTCGGGTAAAGTAAAACCTTCATCTTCTAAGGCATGCTTGGTTTCGCGAATGGCGATACTGCGGGCTTTGGAGAAATCTGCCTCCAATTGATTGACCCATACTTGGAACTGTAAAACGATATTTGATTCGCCGACTTCTTTGATAACCGCCGTGACTTTTGGCTTATCTAAGGCAAATCCCAACTGACAGATGGCATCGATACCTACCTTGATCGCAGCAAGCGGATCGTCGTTGGCATCAACCCCGAGCTCAAAGGTAAAACGGCGCTCGGGGTTTTTGGTGTAATTTAAAATTGTTGCTTTAAAGACTTCAGCGTTAGGAATACGTAACTGATTGCCGTCTAAGGTCATTAAAATCGTGGCGCGTGAGGTTAGGCGCACCACGATGCCTTCTTGATTGTTAATCAAAATATGGTCGCGGGCGCGAAACGGTTGGCGGATACTGAGCATGAGCGAGGCAATATAGTTCTCAATGGTGTCTTTGACGGCAAAACCAACGGCGATACCAATAACACCTGCCCCACCAAGCAGCGTGCCCAAGATAGTCTCAGCACCAATCAAACTTAACGCTAAGATAAGACCGAAAATGATAAAGATGACTTTAACGGTTTGGGCAAGTAACTCTGCGACAAAGGGATTTGGCGTAAGACGTTGCCACATTTTTTGTCGATTGGATAACCAACTGCCAAACCACGTCACTAAGGCAAATAAAACAATCCCTACGAGTAGTAGCGGCAACGCTTTGACTAGGTTTTTGGTTTGCGCTTTGAGACTCTGATAAACAGTCGAGACATTATCCTGCACATCAAGGGTGCGATTGATTCTATCTTCTACCGTCACCACATCGGTTAAGCGATTGGTCAGATTAATCGCTTGCTGGGCTTTCTTCTCGTTAGGCGTCTCACCGGTTAAGGTTACAACCCCTTGGTTGACGCTGACACTTACTGCTTGCAAGCCGTCAATTTCTGAAAAAATGCCACTGATACGTTGCTGGATATCATTGTCTTTTAACGGCGTTGGCGTGGTTTCGATTTGGGCATTATTAGTACTTTCACCGCTGATAACTGGCGGTTTTTCAACTGGCGCGGGCGCAGTGTCAGAAGTACTTGGCGTCGCAGGGGTAATAGTGATGGCACTATTTAGACTATTATTTGGCTCATTGGCAGGTGGGGCGTTTATAGCTGGGGCGTTAGGCGTCTGAGCGCTGGTCCCACTGTCAGCTGTACTATCTTCAGTAGCCTCATTATTGAGTATAATACTCTCACTTGTGCTGCTGTCTGTAGCCGCATAAGTTGGCATGCTTAAAAGAACACTTAAAAAGATACTTAATAGCAATAACAGCTGAGCGTAGACGTTTATCGTTATACGCGACTGGCGCTGGCTTAACCTGTGTAGCCTACGTAATTGAGGCTGGTCAACATACGCTGCCATAAGTATCCCTTTATTATTCTAGCTTTATATCACATTTCCAATAACGCTCTCTGGACATGGCGACTAAAAACTATTTACCATCTAGATAAAGCTGCGCCTCACCCAAGTCTAAGGTGCCTTCGTAAATCGCGCGGCCAGTGATAATCCCTTCGATACAGTCACCATAAGGTTTTAGCAATTCAATGTCTTTCATATCGGTGACGCCGCCTGACGCAATCACCGGCAAGCCGCCTTCACGCGCTAAATTAACCGTTTGCTCGACATTGACGCCTTGCATCATGCCATCACGAGCGATATCGGTATAAACGATTGACGATACGCCAACATCAGCAAAACGCTTGGCAAGCTCGGTAGCTTTGGTATCGGTCACGTTTGCCCAACCGTGCGTGGCAACCATGCCATCTTTGGCATCGATACCGACAATAATGTGTCCAGCAAACTCGCGGCAGGCTTCAGCCACAAAATCTGGATCTTCCACGGCTTTGGTACCAATAATAATGTAGGTCAAACCTGCGCTAATATACTGCTCGATGGTTTTCATATTGCGCACACCACCGCCCAATTGAATCGGCAGCTTGGGGAAAGCTTTGGCAATGTCGTTGACCACTTGTTTGTGTACTGGGATGCCATCAAAAGCGCCATTTAAATCGACCAAATGTAAGCGACGCGCGCCCTCATTGACCCAACGCGCCGCCATAGCGACTGGATCATCAGAAAATACCGTATCGTCTTCCATACGACCTTGTTTTAAACGCACACATTTACCATCTTTTAAATCGATAGCGGGGATAATGACAGGGACAGCACACATACAGCATTCCTTATAAAGCGATATCAGCGATTAAAAATAGTTGAATAATAACAATATGAATAAGAAAAATTCAAAAGTGAAAAAAGTATCCAAGCCCATCAAAGGGCGACTACGTAAAATTTATTTAGCATAGCAAATTAAAAGCAGCTATTAGGGAAAATTGATTAAATATTAAAAATGGCAGTGGTAAATGAGAATACGAGTTAAAGTTTGGTTAAAAAATGGTAAAGAACCCATCACCGTAACTACAATCATAACCATAAGTTTTAGCCGAAGGAATCACTCGTAACATTAGGTAAATTCATTTACCAACTGGCAATTTTAGGTCAGTTTAGCGTATAATCCTAGGTAAATTTGTATTTGTATGATAAAACCTAATCGTCTGCTACCTATTGACGATTGCAATCAGCATAAGGTAAATATGAGCACCGCATTAGCACTAAATTAATGCTGAGCTTATCAAGACATTGAGTTTACCCTGTAATCATAGGTCATTAACCAGCACTTAGATAGCTTTCACAAAGACAGCTTTCATAAAGTATGAACAAATCATTGATGCCTCATTTATATTCACTCGAATGAATAGCGCTGCGTAAATTTTAATAACCCTATGATTCCTGATACGACAAATTTTAAGATTTTAATAAATCGTATGGTAAAACTGTATTTTATCTACTGTCATCCTCGTTGAGGACGCGGTTAGATTTATGAGTTTTACGATACACCTTGGTAGCCAGTTGTCACTTTGGTCATTCGAATAAGACATTAACGTGTTGTTAAGGAGTCTAAGGTCAGCGTTAATACTCTTACTTGTAGTTATGATGATGTGTTATGTCTAGAGCACTTTTTCACGCCCTTTTTTGGGAGTGATAAAGCACTTTATTGATGACGCTGTTATCCATGCTGCCGATATACCAAACAGGACGTCTGGTATCGTTTTAGACTATGGACTAAGTTTTCGCTTATGATTACCATCAAAAAAGGTTTGGATTTACCCATCACTGGTGAACCCTCCCGCGAGATATCTGAGCACAGACCCGCCTATGTAGCACTTGTTGGCTATGATTATGTGGGCATGAAGCCCACGATGAATGTCAAAGAAGGCGACATCGTAGCTAAAGGTCAGCCCGTTTTTGAAGACAAAAAACGGGTCGGCGTTATCTACACTGCCCCTGCTGCTGGTAAGGTCGTCGCCGTTAATCGCGGTGAGCGTCGTGTTTTTGAAAGTCTTGTGATTGCGGTCGACCCAAACGGTGAAGAAGTAGAATTTCAGCGCTACGACTCCCAGCAACTTGCTGACCTAGATTCTGAAGTCGTTGAAACCCAACTGCTTGCCTCTGGCGAATGGACCGCATTTCGTACGCGTCCTTATAGCCGCTCCCCCGATATTGGTGCCCGTCCGCACGCTATCTTTGTCACCGCTATGGATACCAATCCATTAGCGCTTGACCCGATGTTGCTGATTAATGAGCAGCTTCAAGCGTTCAATGACGGACTTGCTGTATTATCAACCCTCAGCCCCAAGACCTTTGTCTGCCATCATGGCGATGCCCAGTTGACGCCAGTTGCCAAAACGGCTGCTAATAATGTCACTGAGTATCATAGCTTTGCTGGCAAACACCCTGCTGGTCTGGCTGGCACGCACATTCACTTTTTGCATCCAATTATGCGCGGCGTGACCGTGTGGACGATTGGTTATCAAGACGTAATTGCCATTGGTAAGCTGTTTACTACTGGTCGTTTATATACGCGCCGTATGCTTAGCCTTGCTGGCCCTGCGGTTAAAAACCCGCATTTGGTGGTCACCGAGCGCGGTGCAGATATCGCAGCATTGACCAAAGGTGAGCTTACAGCTGGCGAGAACCGTATCGTCTCGGGTTCTGTGCTTTCAGGTCGCAAAGTGTTTGGCAATACCAATTATCTTGGTCGCTTTCATAATCAAATCAGTGCGCTAACCGAAGGTCGTGAACGTCCAGCGTTTCACTTCTTTACCGCTGGTGCCAATCGCTTTTCTAAATTGCCTATCTATATCTCGCAGTTTTTTGGTGGTAAAAAATATAGCTTTACCACTTCGAGCAATGGTTCGCCGCGCGCAATGGTGCCAATCGGTGTCTATGAAGAAGTCATGCCACAAGACTATCTGCCAACGCAGCTATTACGTGCTTTGATTGTCGAAGACATCATTAGCGCCGTCGATTTGGGCGTACTTGAATTGGACGAAGAAGATTTGGCATTATGCACCTTCGTATCTCCTGGCAAATATGAATTCGGCGATATTTTGCGTGATAACTTAACGCGCATTGAGCTGGAGGGCTGACCACGATGAAATTTTTACACAATATGTTCGATCGTATGGAGCCGTCTTTCACCAAGGGTGGCAAACACGAAAAATACTATGCCATCTTTGAGATGTTTGATACGTTTTTACGTCAACCAGGCTCAACGACATACGCATCATCACACGTACGCGACGGCATTGACCTCAAGCGTATTATGATTACCGTTTGGTTATGTACTTTCCCTGCGATGTTTTGGGGTATGTACAATATCGGTCATCAAGCATTAACGGCGATTGCAACGCTAGGCTTGCAGCCGGAAGGCTGGCGCACGGTTATCACCAGTATGGCAGGCTACAACCCAGACAGTATCTGGGCAAGCTTTGTCTACGGGGCGATGCAATTCTTACCGATTTATCTGGTCACCTTTGGGGTCGGTATTCTCTGTGAGATTATCTTTGCCGTGGTGCGTGGGCATGAAGTCAACGAAGGTTTCTTTGTAACTTCTGTCCTATTTGCGCTCTGTCTACCACCAGATATTCCTTTATGGCAAGTTGCCTTAGGTATTATCTTTGGTGTGGTCGTGGCAAAAGAAGTCTTTGGCGGTACGGGTAAAAACTTCCTTAACCCTGCCCTCTCGGGTCGTGCGTTCTTATACTTTGCCTATCCAGCTTATATGTCTGGTGACTCAGTATGGACCGCGGTTGATGGTTTCTCAGGAGCCACGCCACTTGGACTTGCCGCGCTTGGCGTCGTCCCAGCAGACTTCGTTGATGTTTATGGCAATGCCATCACGTTGACAGATGCTTTCTTAGGCAATATGCAAGGCAGTATCGGTGAAGTATCGACGCTGGCTATTTTGCTAGGTGCAGTGGTTCTACTTTGGACGCGTATTGCCTCATGGCGCATCATGGCAGGTTGTGTGGTGGGGCTAATTGCCACATCGCTAGTCTTTAATATGGTCGGTTCTGAAGACAATATGATGATGAGCCTGCCGTTTTATTGGCACTTAGTCATTGGTGGCTTTGCCTTTGGTGCGGTGTTTATGGCAACCGACCCTGTATCAGCTGCGCACACCAATAAAGGCCGCTGGGCGTATGGTATTTTGATTGGTTTTATGACCGTACTCATCCGCGTCGTCAACCCCGCCTTTCCAGAAGGCATCATGCTAGCCATTTTATTCGCCAACTTATTTGCGCCATTATTTGATTACTTTGTGACGCAAGCCAATATCAAGCGCCAAACAGCACGGAGGGTTCGTTATGTCCAAGCCCAAAAGTAATAATGCAAAAACCATCAGCGTGGCGTTGACGCTATGCTTGGTGTGCTCTGTATTGGTCTCAGCGGCGGCTGTTGGTTTGAAACCAGCGCAAGTTGAAAACGCGCGCTTAGACCGTAACAAAAATATCTTAGTCGCCGCTGGTATGTTTGACCCGGCGTCCGATACCAATGAAGATGTGGCCGAGCGTTTTAAAGACTTTGAGGTAAAAATCGTTGACCTTAATAAAGGCAATTACCTCGATGACGACGCGCTAAAAGCCGCTGGCATTCCTGATCGCAATGCGTACGATGCCAGTCAAGCGACCAAAAATCAGGCGCTAAGCGAAGATTTGGGCGGTAATGACCCTGCTGGTATCGGCCGTGTTCCTAAATACGCCAAAGTCTATGTCAAAAGTGATGACGCTGGACAGCCTGAAATGGTGGTGCTGCCGATTCAAGGCTATGGTCTATGGGGTACGATTTATGGTTTCTTAACGCTTGAAAGTGATATGAATACCATCAAAGGAATCAGTTTCTATGAGCATAAAGAAACCCCAGGTCTAGGTGCTCGTATCGAGGAGCCTGAGTGGCGCGCCATGTGGAGCGGCATTCACTCTTATGATGAAAACGGCGCAGTTGCAACAGGTGTGACTAAAGCCGGTAATCCAAAAGACAACTGGGTAGATGGCATCAGTGGTGCAACCTTAACCGGTCGCGGCGTCAGTAACATGATTCAGTTTTGGCTAGGTGAGCAAGGCTATAAGCCTTACTTAGACCAGCTGCGTGAACAAAACGGCAAAACAGTGGCGGATCCAGAAGTCAAAGCCAGTCAAAGTCCGTATAAAAAACTGGGTCAGAACTTACATCAACAGCAGACGCATCCCGCAACCGAACTGGTCGCAGTAGTGCCAGCAGCACACGGTAAGGAGGCATAACATGGCTGATACAAAAACGATTTTAACCTCGCCTATCTTTGACAATAACCCGATTGCTCTGCAAATCTTAGGTATTTGTTCGGCGTTGGCGGTTACTACCAGTGTGGCAAATGCGCTGGTGATGAGTGTGGCGTTGACCTTGGTCACGGCATTCTCAAGCTTTTTTATCTCTATTATCCGTAAGCAAATCCCATCAAGCATTCGTATTATTGTGCAGATGACGATTATTGCGTCATTGGTTATTGTGGTTGACCAGATTTTAAAAGCGGTCGCTTATGACGTCAGTAAAGGTTTGTCGGTATTCGTTGGTTTGATTATCACCAACTGTATCGTGATGGGCCGTGCCGAAGCATTTGCCATGAGCAATCCACCAGTACCAAGCTTTTTAGACGGTATTGGTAACGGTCTTGGTTACTCGGCGGTACTGCTATTTGTCGCGAGCGTGCGTGAGATTTTGGGCGCAGGCAGTTGGTTCGGTATTACCATTTTGCAAACTGCTAACGATGGTGGTTGGTACGTACCAAATGGTCTATTACTATTGCCACCGTCAGCGTTCTTTATCATTGCTCTGTTCATTGTGATTATCCGTACTTGGAAACCTGAACAGGTCGAAGAAGCTGAATTTGTAATGAAGCCGCAATCTAAAGGCATGGCACAAGGAGGCGGTCACTAATGGGACACTATGTCAGTTTATTTATAACCTCGGTCTTTATCGAGAATATGGCGCTGGCCTACTTCTTAGGCATGTGTACCTTTTTGGCGGTATCAAAAAAGGTCTCCACCGCGATTGGTCTTGGAGTCGCTGTGGTCGTCGTGATGGCGATTACCGTACCGCTAAATAACCTTTTGTTTCAGTTCATCTTAAAAAATGGTGCGCTGGCATGGGCAGGTTTCCCTGATATCGACTTAAGCTTTTTGGGCCTACTCAGTTATATTGGTTTGATCGCCGCTGTGGTACAGATTTTAGAGATGTTCTTGGATAAGTTCGTCCCGAGTCTGTATAACGCCCTTGGGGTGTTTTTGCCACTGATTACCGTTAACTGCGCCATTTTAGGTGGCGTACTGTTTATGGTTGAGCGTGATTATAACTTTGGCGAATCGATGGTATACGGCGTCGGCGCAGGTTTTGGTTGGGCATTGGCGATTACCGCCTTGGCGGGTATCCGTGAAAAGCTAAAATACTCAGACATTCCAGCGCCGCTGCGTGGTCTTGGTATTACCTTTATCACGGTTGGTCTGATGTCACTTGGCTTTATGTCTTTCGGCGGTATGTCAATTTAAACCGCTAAGCTTAAACCCTATTTAGCACTTTGACCTATTTAATTCATTTATTCGGTAGGGGTTCAAAAAACGCAAAGACGTTTTTTCGCTCCCCTACTCCATAGATTAAGGATACCTACCATGGATTACGCTACGGCGATTGGTGGCGTTGCTATGTTTACCGTGATCATCATGGGTCTTGTTGCCATTATTTTGGCAGCGCGCTCAAGATTGGTCAGTTCAGGCGATGTTACTATCCATATCAATGATAATCCCGATAATGACGTCGTGACACCCGCGGGCGGAAAACTGCTACAAACATTGGCAAGCGAAGGTATTTTCTTATCTTCGGCCTGTGGTGGCGGTGGTACCTGCGCGCAGTGTCGTTGCCGCGTTATCGAAGGGGGCGGCTCTATTCTGCCCACCGAAACTGGGTATTTTACCCAAGGCGAAATCCGTAACCACATGCGCCTTGCCTGTCAGGTTGCGGTAAAGCAAGACATGAAAATTGAGATTGACCCTGAGTTTTTTGATGTGCAAAAGTGGGAATGTGAAGTTGTCTCGAATGATAACGTTGCCACCTTTATTAAAGAATTGGTGCTTAAAATTCCAGAAGGCGAGGAAGTCAATTTCCGTGCGGGTGGTTATGTACAGTTAGAAGCGCCGCCGCATGAAGTGCATTACAAAGACTTTGTGATTGACGAAGAATACCGCGAAGACTGGGAAAAGTTCGACATTTTCAAATATGTGTCGAAAGTTGATGAGCCAGTGATTCGTGCTTACTCAATGGCCAACTACCCAGACGAAAAAGGCATTATTAAGTTTAATATCCGTATCGCCAGTCCACCGCCACGCGGTCCTGACGGTATACCACCGGGCAAAATGTCCTCTTGGGTATTTAGCCTCGTACCTGGCGATAAAGTGACGGTTTCTGGTCCTTATGGTGAGTTTTTTGCCAAAGACACCGAAGCTGAAATGATTTTCGTCGGTGGTGGTGCGGGTATGGCACCGATGCGCTCGCACATTTTCGATCAGCTTAAACGCTTAGATACCAAGCGTAAGATTAGCTTTTGGTATGGCGCGCGCTCGATTCGTGAGATGTTCTACGTTGAAGATTATGATCAGCTAGAAGAAGAGTTTGATAACTTTGAGTGGCATGTGGCCTTGTCTGACCCTCTCCCTGAAGACAATTGGGAAGGTCCAACCGGCTTTATCCATAACGTGCTGCTTGAAAACTATCTTAAAGACCATCCAAACCCAGAAGACTGTGAATACTACATGTGCGGGCCACCGATGATGAACGCGGCGGTAATCGACATGCTACACAGCTTGGGCGTGGAAGATGAAAACATCATGCTTGATGATTTTGGTGGTTAAGCGAGTTATTTAAATCGGTTGATAACACCTATTTATTCAACAAGTATCGTTAAGCTAAAAATATATGATAAATTAAGAGTCTCAATGGAGGCTCTTTTTTTATGCGCTAAATAAACCATTTTCAATCAGAAAGGATTCTTATGAAAACCAAAGCGAAAGATTTGACCATTTGGATTACCGGCGCGTCTAGCGGTATCGGCGAAGCATTATCAATTGCCTTTGCCAAACGCGGTGCCAGCATTATTTTAAGTGGCCGTGATAAGGATAAATTAGAAGCGGTTAAAAGTCGCTGTAAAAACAGCAAAAAACATATCGTTGTCTCCTTTGATATCGCCGATGCTAAGCAAGCAAAAGAAGCCTATGAAACAATCAAGGCTAAAACTGAAAAAGTGGATTGGTTGATTAATAATGCGGGCATCAGTCAACGCGCGCTTATCATGGAAACGACCGAGGAAGTTGAACGTAAGCTGATGGAGATAGATTACTTTGCGCAAACGCGGCTGACCAGACTGGTATTGCCCGATATGATTGCGCAAGGTGGCGGCAAAGTGGTCATGATATCGAGCGTGGCAGGTTTACTGGGTACCCAATATCGCGGCGCTTATGGTGCTGCCAAAGCCGCTATCCATATGTGGGCAAACAGCTTGCGCGCAGAATTGCACGACGAAGGTATCGAGGTGGCGACTATATTTCCAGGGTTTATTCAAACCAATATTTCTATCAATGCCTTGACTGGTGATGGTAGTGCGCAAGGGACGATGGATGACGCCACCAATAAAGGTCTTACTGCGACCGCCTTTGCAAAGCAGGTCGTCAAAGCCCTAACTAAGGGTGAAGAATATATCATCATTGCTGGCAATAAAGAAAAACTTGCCACTAAAGTCAATCGTTTATCGCCGCCAAAGCTGTATAAGCTTATTCGTGAGTCACAGGTTAAATAAAAACAGGCAGGTTCAATCGTATCTTCTCGAGTCATAGTTACTTAAGTCGTACGTTAGTCGTAAATTGGCCTTATCGGTAACAAGGGGTGTAAAATAGGCGACGCTTAGCTTGCTTAGTTTATTACCTGCAAACTAACGCCCCCACTCACCCCTTCGCTTTATCAAGCTATGATGACTTATATGACAAATTTAACCACCTTTCTTACTCCTAACAAACCCCTAAAATCCGCCTCTTTAACCATCATTGCTATCAGCTCTGTACTCATGCTTAGCGCCTGCCAGCAAAAGCCCGATTACAACAATCTTAGCGGCGAGACCATGGGCACCAGCTACCACATCAGTTATCAATTGCCCAAAGGCGCTGATGAAGCTGCCATACAAGCAGCAATTGATAAGCGCTTGCAAGATATAAACGACAGCATGTCGACCTATCAAGCCGACTCTACTATTTCTAAATTTAACCAATTAGGCAAAGATACGCCGATTGCTATCGACGCCGATTTTAGCCATGTGTTGCAAGCCTCAAGGCAAGTTTATGAGCTATCGGGCGGCGCTTTTGACCCAACGGTAATGCCTTTGATAGAAACTTGGGGCTTTGGCAGTACCATGACGGTTGAGCGCTTACAAAGTCCGCCAACGGCGCTTGAGATTGCGCAAGCAAAAGCTTTGGTCGATTTTGACAGTGTCATTCAAAAAGATGACAGCATTTATAAAACCAAAGACGGCGTTGGCCTTGATTTTTCGGCGGTGGCTAAAGGTTATGGCGTCGACGTCATTGCCGATGTGCTTAAGAACACTTATCAAATTCGCAACTATATGGTTGAGATTGGCGGCGAAGTGGCGACCTCGGGCGTCAGCGCGCAGCAGCAGCCGTGGCAAATCGCTATTGATGCACCCATTGAGGGCAGTACGGTAAGTACTCGGCAAGCAATGGCGGTGATTCGCCAACCTATCAATAACGGCGCTAGCATGGCGCTTGCTACTTCTGGAAACTATCGCAACTCCGTCGTTTTCGACGGTAAGCACTATAGCCATACCATTGACCCAACCACAGGTGAGCCAATCGTAGGCGGTGCGCCATCAGTAACGGTCGCTGCAGAAACGGTGGCGCTGGCGGATGCGTGGGCAACGGCCTTGACCGCCATGCCTTATGAAAAAGCGCTGGCTATGGCGAAAGAGCACAATATCGCAGCTTTATTTGTGATTTTGGCAAAAGGTGTTGCAGCAGACACGGCGACCGACAGCGTTGATGATTGGCAAGTGGTCGAAACGCCGGCGATGAAAACCTTACGCGCCGATAAAAAGTCTTAGTATCAAACGTCTAGACTGTAATAACCTGCTAAGCACAAACGGGCGAGGCAAATTTTTGCTATACTATAAGTAAGTCATTGCTTAGATGGCTGCTTCATATTTTAAACGAGAGGTTATCTCTATGCTTAACCAATTGCTTCCCATGCTTGCTGTTACCTTTACCGTCTTTATGCTGTTTTTTATCTTTATGGGCATCGGTTATATGGTCAAAAAAAAGCCGCTTAGAGGCTCGTGCGGTGGTGTGGCAAAGTTGATGGGTGACGAGTTTTGCTCATTTTGTGGTAACGACCCCAATAAATGCGATTCGCTGGTTGACCAGCAGCAAGAAACCGCGCTAAAGGCTGCGCAATTAGGCAAGTCGGTATAAACCTGCTATTTGTTACCATACGTTGGTAGTATTTAGCCGCCCTCTATTCTTATAATAGCGTCGAGTCCTTTGCAATTAACCTTGCAAACTAACGATGACTGACGCTATTTTTGCTTTAGCGTTTATATAAAAGCCTTTTTATCATAAGCGCTATCAGCAGAGCCAAAACTTCACTATTCATATACTAACTTTACCCTGATAAATGGGGTAGCAAGTTCATATGACTTGCTTTCTGCAAGTGTTTTTATACTCTATATTCTAATATGTGGTCTTGAGCGCCGTCTTATCGACGGGCCTTGGGGTTATTTATAAGTGCTGCTGAGTCAGTGCTTATAAATGACGTGTCCTTTTTTTATTTTAATAGTCGTGCTGCTATGTCTACCTCTCCTAATTTGCAATCTGATATACCGTCCCAGTCTCAACCAGATGCGCCAGCAAACCTAAAGCTGCCCTCATCGCGCTTTATTTTTTGGCTGGTGCTATGTGCTATGGTTTTATTGGCGTCCAATATGCGCGCGCCGATTGTGGCGCTGGGTTCTATTGCACCGGTGGTACAAGGGGCGCTTGATATCTCCGAAACCCAAATTGGTTGGCTTGGTGCGGTGCCGATGCTGACCTTTGCGCTTGGGGCTTTTATTTCGCCTACGATTGGGAAGCGTTTTGGGCTTGAAAATACGCTGATCACGATGATTGCGTTATTAACCGCAGGTATGGTTATTCGTAGCATTATTCCGACGTGGATTGGCTTTTTGAGCGGCACCTTACTATTGACATTGGCAATTGGCTTTGCCAATACCCTTGCTGCTCCGGTGATTAAGCAGCGCACACCGAACCATATTCCGCTGATTACTGGTTTCTTTAGTCTTACCATGACCGTCTCGGCAGGGATTGTCGCAGGCGTAGTTTTGCCGTTATCTGAGCAATTTGGCTGGCAATGGGCGCTGGGTGGCTGGTCGATTTTAGGCTTGTTTGCCTTAATCATTTGGGTAGTGCTACGGCTGCGTTTGGGTTCATCAAATCATCAGCCCATCAAACCGCTTGCGGCAGGCGAGAAAGCGCCATCGCACATTTCGATGTGGCGCACGCCGTTTGCTTGGCAAATTGCGGTATTTATGGGCTTACAGTCCTTGCTTTTTTATACCGTTGCCAGTTTCTTACCGTCGATTTGGCTAAGTAAAGGGCTGTCAGCAGTGAGTGCTGGACAAATGGGCTCTGTCTTCCAATTTATGGCACCGGTCGCTATTTTAAGCTTGACTTGGCTTGTCAACCGCGGGCGCCCTATACAAGCGCTTGCCATCTTTGCGGCAACGCTAAATGTACTCGGCGTCTTAGGTCTCACTTACCTATCTGCCGATTATGCATGGCTATGGTCAGGACTAATGGGCATGGGCTGCTCGGCGATTTTCACCTTAAGTATGATGCTGTTTTCGATGCGTACTTATACCGCCAATCAATCAAGTGAGCTGTCGGGCATGGCGCAAGCCATTGGTTATTTGATTGCGTTTTTTGGTCCACTTGGCACCGGTTGGTTGCACGAAGCAACGAACAACTGGGATTTGCCTTTATTTATTATGCTGATATTGATGATTATCAACGTGGGTTTTGCTTGGCTGGTCAGCCGCCCAGTCATGGTCGATGGTAAAAAGATTTAATTTACCTCAAACCTCAATTAACTTTTGTACCATATTGCTGCTTATTAGATTCTGCTAGACTGACTTTATTGTATTTAGGACAGCAGAATCATGATAAATATACTCTTCCGCCTACCGCAGCGTTTGCTCACAGTCGCTGCCTTGAGCCTCGCAATCGCCATTAGCGGTTGTCAACAACAGCCTGACACTAAAACGGCTGATAACACTCAAAATAATAATTCGGCCGTCAATACGACAATGGCTGAACCTCAAACACCAGAATCTACTCCATCTAAGCATTCAGCTGAGCAGCAAGCACCTTTAACCATCTTGGCACTGGGTGACTCGTTAACTGAAGGGCTTGGCGTTGACAATGATGCCAATTATCCGGCGCAGCTAGAAGCTCGCTTACAAGAGCTTGGCTATAAGGACGTCAAAGTAATCAATTCAGGCTTGAGTGGTGAAACCAGTACCGGGCTCGTCAATCGACTCGATTGGGTGTTGCAGACCAAACCTGATATCACCATTTTGACCATTGGTGCCAATGACGCCATGCGCGGTATCGATGTGGCAACGGTAGAAGCCAATATTCGCACCGCTATTAAACGCCTTCAAGATGGCGGAAGCGAAGTTATCTTGGGTGGTATGCAGATTTATGACAATCTTGGCGCTGACTATGTAGAGTCGTTCGCCGCGATATACCCAAGGGTGGCAAAAGATATGAATGTGACGCTGATTCCATTCTTTTTAGACGGTGTGGGCGGTGATGCAGAATTAAACCAAGCCGATGCCATTCATCCAACCAAGGAAGGCTATACTATTATCGTTAACGACAATATTTTGCCAATTCTGCAACCTGAAATCGAAAAGCTAGAAGCAGCCTATACCGATACGGCAACGAAACCTAGCACGCCTACTGAGACTAGCCAATGACCGCTACAGCCAATAACAAAGCGCTACTTACCGCCTCCAAGCTGAATAAAACCGTCCAAGTCGGAGAGCAATCATTATCCATTATTAAAGACGTCGATATCAATGTGAATGCGGGCGAGTTTGTGGTCATCATGGGTAAATCCGGCTCGGGCAAATCGACTTTGCTCGGATTACTAGCAGCGTTAGATTATCCTGATAGTGGCTCGGTTGAGTTGGCAGGGCAAATGTTAAGCAGCCTTGATGAAGATACGCTGGCGGTCATTCGCCAACGTGAGATGGGATTTGTCTTTCAATCGTTTCATCTATTACCGACATTAACTGTTGCTGAAAATATTGCCTTTCCGCTTGATATTGCCCGCCGTCCGAATAAAGCACGCGTCAATGAATTGATTGCAGCGGTTGATTTAGGGCATCGGCGTGATAGCTTACCTAACCAATTATCAGGTGGAGAACAGCAACGAACAGCAGTTGCCCGTGCGTTGGTATCGCAGCCAAAAATCGTCTTTGCCGATGAACCAACCGGTAACTTAGATGAACAAAATGCCAAGCAAGTGATGCAGCTGTTATTAGATTTACGCCAGCAAGTTGGCTCGGCACTGGTGGTCGTCACCCACGATGCCGCACTAGCGGAGATGGCAGATCGTGTCATTACCATGCATGACGGTATGATAGATGGATCAAAAATCAATGGATAACATGGATAATGAGTCGACTGATTCGCGTGGCATCATAAGCCAACTATTTAATCGTCTGTTAATTTCAAAAAACTTGGGCGCGCAAGCCTTAAGTCGTAGCTGGTGGCAGCGCTGGATATACCCCGTCTTATTCTTAATCACGCTAGTTCTTTCGCTTGCCACTTACCTGACTTTAGATTCTATCCAGCAATCGGTTGATACTTATATCAATGATAATCAGCGCGCGCTCGTTGGCGGCGATTTGATTTTAAACAGTAAGCAAGATTGGCCAAGCGAGATATTAGCACAAGTAGAGACGGTCGCTGATACGCAAATCGTTTATGACTATCAGTTTAGTGCGATGGTGGTGACCGATGAGCAAACTTTACTTGCCAGCGTTAAAGCGGTTTCGCCAGCTTATCCATTATATGGAGAAGCCGAGCTTGCTTCGGGGCAACCATTATGGCAGCAATTAAGCGCTGCTAATGTCGTCGTCGCGCCTGAAGTACTAAACAGCTTAAACGCCAGTGTCGGTGACCAAATCACCATTGGTGATGCTGAGTTTATTATTAGCGACGTGCTGACCAAAGAGCCTGACCGTCCACTGACTGCCTTTGGTTTTGGTGGGCGGGTTTTGATGCATCAGGATGCGCTCGCGGCGACCAATTTATTAGGACAGCGTAGCCGTATTAACTATCGTATTGAGTTGGCCGGCGCGCCTGAATTAATGGCCGTGCAGCGAGATAAGCTGACGCAAATACTCAATAATTATCCTGATATTGAGCTCTCTGATGCCAAGTCAGCAGATACCTCTGTCTCGCGTATCTCTGACAACGTTTTAATGTTTTTAAAGCTGCTCGTCATTGCCGTATTGTTATTATCAGCCGTTGCGATGTACGGTGTCATTACCGCTTTTGTGACCAAGCAGCAGTCTAGTAATGCCATTCGCTTGGCATTAGGTGAGCCGCTTAAATCCTTAAAACGCAGCTACTATCAGCTATTGATTGTTACTACTATCATCGCCTGTGTGGCCGCGGTTATCGTGAGTTTTGGCTTACTTAAAGTCGGCCAGCCGTATCTGATTGCTATCTTGCCAGCGGATGTTGGTTTAGCTATTAACCCAATTAGCGCCATTAAAACCATTATTATCGCGCTAGTGCTGACCTTGCTGATTGCTCAGCGTGGTTTAAGCACGTTAAGTAGCACCAAGCCTGCGACTTTGCTTAATCAAGGTGCAAGCACAAACTCGCAAAATCTGCCTTGGTATCGGAGTCTGCCGTTACTTTGGTATGGATTGATGCTAGTTGGTCTCTATGTGTTTTTCGCTTATGAAGTCAATTCTCTGTTACTAGGTGCGCAGCTGTTAATAGGCTTAACTGCCTTCGTAGCGATATTTTGGCTATTGGCTCGCGGTTGGTTATGGCTGCTGACTAAGTTTGCCAAGCATTCTAATATCAGCTGGATGCAGCGTATTGCTATCCATAACCTTGCCCGTAAAGGCAATCAGTCAGCATTATTTTTTGTCACTTTATCGCTGTCAGTGGCGGTTTTAACTTTGATTACCACGCTCAATCATAGTATCAATGCCCAGTTTATTAATGCCTATCCTGAAGATGCGCCCAATTTATTTTTACTCGATATTCAAAGCGACCAGCATGACGAGATTAATAATATTATTGCTGCCCCTGTCAGCTATTATCCTGTCATTCGTGCGCGTGTCGTCACGGCTAATAATATACCCGTACAAGATATCGAGCCTGCTGACGGCTTTGATGACCCGGCGCGGGTCTTTAATTTGAGCTACGCCGATACGGTGATGGACACTGAATTCATCACTGATGCGGTAGAAAACGACAAGCTTTATGCCCCTATTAAGACTTCAGATAACGACCCAGCACAAACCGTTGCGCCCTTATCGATTTTGGATACGGCAGCCAGCTTGCTAAACGTCGGTATGGGTGATCAGGTGCGCTTTAATATCCAAGGGATTGAGATTGTCGGGCAAATCACCAGTATCCGCTCGCGCTATGAGAAAGGACCCAGTCCCTATTTTTACTTTTTATTTGAGCCTGAAGTGTTAGCAGCTGCGCCGCAAATCCAATTTGCCACCGCCCATGTCGCAGCGGATGATATTCCAAAGCTCCAAGGTCAGTTAGTACGCGAGTTTCCTGCGGTAACGACCATCGACGGCACAGCAATCGCGCAGCAAGTCCAAGAATTGGTCGTACAAATGAGCCGCTTGGTTTACGTCTTCACCTTACTGGCATTGTTAACAGGCATCATGGTTTTGATTAGCTCGCTACTGTCTACTTCGCAAGACCGCATGAAAGACAGCGCCTCATTTAGGCTGCTCGGTATGCAAAAGCGCGACCTCTATATGCTCAATACCTTAGAGCTTGGCATACTTGGCATTAGTGCCGCCTTATTTGCGGTCATTATCGCTAATATCGGTGCATGGGCTGCTATTACCCAATGGTTTAATCTGCGCTTTAGTGTGCCGTGGACAAGTTTGGGTATGGGCGGTGTGGCGTTAATTGGTTTGCTGTTTGCCATTGCCATTATTTATGTGAGGTTGGTGATTGGACGCGGGATTATGGCGCGGGTTCGGGCGATGATTTAGGGGTGAAAAAATTTCTAGCATTGCAAAGTCCCTAAACAGGGGCTTTTTGATACGATATTATTTGCAAGTCTAAGTTTGAAGATAAATTAAACAAAGCACTGTTTCGGTATAACATAAGAGAGAATTTCTTAATTCTTGAGCCTTTCCTAAAAACTGTGTAACTATCATTTAGATTGTAGAAATACTCACACGAAATTTAGGAAAGGCTCAGCTTTGTTGCCGATTACAACCATTTGGTTAGCTCTACCAGTCCAGCAGCTCAAGACCCTAAGATGTGGGAGTTTGAAATGATTAACCGTCTTAAAAAAGACCCTACACAGTTTAATAAACGTCCTATCAAAGAGTACCTTGAATATTAGGCCATATAAGTCTGTTTGGTTTTCTAGTGAAGACTTGAATGGTGGTAACTATCTTATGGCTTTTGTAAACTTATGTTCGTTTATTATGTTAAAATCTATGTCTTAGCGATATTTAGGACGATACTATGGCAGCTTATATCACCGTAGGCGCGACGACAACTCATGGCGGCAAGGTGATTAGCGGCTCACCATACACGACTCACAACGGTATTCCCATATCGCGTAAAGGCGATAAAGTGATCTGTAAAAAATGTAAAAAGGTGACGACTATTTTGACAGGGGACGCCTCGTTTATTGTCGATGGTGCACCTATTGCTCGCGCAGGAGATGTGACCAGCTGCGGTGCTAAGCTCATTGCGGTTCAGCAGTCGTTCTGTGAATCTGATTTTGAGGTGATGGGCGTTGAGCAGCCAGCGCCTATACAATTCCCTAAGTCTGATCCAGAATCAGTATTCTCTAGCTTTGCAGCGCCTAAAGACAACCAACCATCAGAGTCTGATAACAACGATCGAGATATCTTATTTGTCAGCTTTACGCCTTTTGATAATGAGGATGATGCAGCTGAGGGTACTCTTGTAGCAGGTAATACTTATGCTGGTGAACCTAACGAAGGAGGGGGAGGTATTGATAGACCAGCATACATATCTGGTACGGCTGGTACTCCTGAAGAGCTTCGTTATCAGGCAGAACTTGAAGCTATGTATATAAACGTTGGTGGTGACGAAACAAAATTTCGTGAAGGCGTCAAAAAAATTGCAGCAAGAGATATGCTCGCTTTTGATATATTGACACTACCAGCAGGATTCGCGGTTAAATCTGCTCAAGCAGCTGTCAAAGCTGGACAGTATGTCATCAGGAGTAAGTTTTCATTCCCTATGAAAAGAGTAGTAGACTCAGCTAAGATAAAGAGAGCTGAGAACTATAAAAAATTTAGTCCTAACTGGTCGAAAGGAAGTTTAAAAGACAGTCATGAAAAATTTACACCAAATGCAGAAGGTGTTCTTAGTAAAGATGGTGTAAAGACAAGATATACAAGCGATAGTCATACTATTATTAAGGATAATGAAAATAATTATTTTAGAATATACGACAATACGCAAAAACAGTATGTTTCACCAAATGGTAAACCTCCTCCTACAGGTGGATTGAAAGGGAAGGAAGCCAAAGATCATATGCAAAAGCAAACACATTTAAGGAATACAGACTAATGAGTTATGAACCTAATTACCGCTTTTTTTGCCTACCTGTTGACGTTAATATAGATGATTACGTTGAAACAATAGATTGGGGAAATGATAATTTAGAAGCTGATACCGTATTACCCCTTACTACTGATGAAGTCGAGTATTATCATGCGCAAGGGTTATGGCACACGATCTCTGAACAGACTGGTGAACTACTAGAACCAAGCGAAGACGACTCTATACATGATATTGAAACGATTGAAAAGGTATATGATGCTTTTTTAAATATGGACACACCGAAGGATAAAAATATTGAAAAGATGATTTATATCTTGAAATATGCAATTGACCATAATAGAGATCTATTTATACATATTTGATGCTTGCATATAATTTAAAACGTCGGTAGCAAACATGTCGGAGGATGAATAGATTAAGAACAAGAAGTACTCCATTTTTATTTAAATTTCAGGTCACAAGTTAGCCAAAAACCATAGGGCGTTAACGGCCATGCCCTATATCTTTGCTTTGTTGTCGCTATAATTCTGCTTAAAGTTTACCAACTGTCAACCATCCTAATCATTGGGTAGTCTGGACTGACCAGCTACGTAATAGTGACAGTAGTTCCATAAGAAGTGATGTAAAACCCTCTGATGCTATCAAGCTAAAATTATTTACATGGGGAGAAATCGCTAGACCTCTTAAGTCAGACTTAACTTTTTCAGAGTTTCAAAAATATCATTTTCAAGCAATTGTGGTCGGAAAAATAAAATGATAAGAAATTATATAGAGCCCATCCCGAATTCTGTGTAACTGCCATTTAGATTAAATGCTTACTGATACGATCATCAAACATAATCATAAAGCGATTTAAAGCAGACGTCCAGTTACGGATTGGCATCGACCACCTTGACGATGCCTGCTGGGTTGCCAGATATACTACCTTGAATGCTGCCTGATCAGAGGGAAACACCTTACGCTTATTCACCGCCGTTCGAATCACACTGTTTAGCGACTCTATCGCATTGGTGGTATAGATGGCTTTTCTGATATCTTTCGGATACTCAAAGAACACCGTTAAGCCCTCCCAGTTATTGCGCCAAGACTTGATGACATGCGGGTACTCTTTGCCCCATACTTCATCAAAGTGTTCAAGATTGGCCTCTGCCATCTCAAGCGTATCAGCACCGTAGATGGCCTTTAAATCAGCTGCTACGGCCTTCTTGTCCGTCCAAGGTACGAACTTCATCGAATAGCGCACCATATGAACAATGCAAAGCTGGACCTGAGCGTTTGGATAAACCGTATTGATGGCATCAGGAAAGCCCTTTAGACCGTCGACACAAGCGATTAGGATATCTTGTACCCCGCGGTTTTGTAGCTCAGTGAGAACACCAAGCCAGAATTTAGCGCCCTCGTTCTCTGATAGCCACATGCCAAGCAGCTCTTTTTTACCATCAAGAGCAACGCCTAAGGCCAGATAGATAGCTTTGTTGATGATCTGCTTGTCCTGACGAACTTTGACGACAATGCAGTCTAAGTAGACGATAGGATAAACACTGCTCAGTGGCCGGTTCTGCCAAGCGGTGATGTCATCCAAGATGTTGTCAGTGACTCTGGAAACCAAGCTGCTTGAGATGTCGACGTCGTAGATGTCCTTGATGGTTTCGACAATCTCAGTAGTGGTTTGACCTTTGGCGTATGAGCGAGGATCAGCAAGTGTCTGGGAGACACTTGCCCGAAGCGCAAGACGTAAGGCTATGCCTGTAGTGAAATATGATTTTATCATCAAGGCCACTAATACGACTTTGATGCTTACTGACGAGTGTAGGTTCAAAGCTGCTGTCACGGTCTCTTGGGGTGGATATCTCAAGATCGCCTGTGTCGCTACGGACGGTTTTTTTAGTGTGCCCATTGCGCTTGTTTGGCTTATTCGCCTTTTCATGCTTGGGATAGCCGAGATGGTCTTCCATCTCAGCTTCAAGGGCAGTGTCGATAAAGGATTGCATGAGCTGCTTTTGAAAGTCTTTGATGTCATCGAAGCTTTTCATGCTACCAGCCATTTGCTCAGCCAGCTTTTTAATGTCAGATTGGTTAGTCATTGCTTATTCTCCTGTTAGTGGATTATAAGCAGTTACACAGAGTTTGGGAAAGGCTCGAATTATGTCCATTAGCGACTACCCTCTACTTTTTAGCATGAATTTTGTCCATTACACCAAAAAACTTAATTTATTTTTTTCTAAAGCCTCATGAATTATAAAATATAAGTCTTGAGCCTCATTTTCAATTAAGTAACTTTCAATATCTAGTAAGTCCATACTAATAATTCCTTACTTGCGCTTACTAATCTCATCAGTCAGCAACTCATAAGCATACTCAAACCATTCCTTTTCGGTATTGTAACCTTCTAATAATGGATCAAAATCAAAGTTATTATCTTGAAAAATTTTTTCTGACAAGTCATTTTCTAATACAACTTTAATATCACTGATTACATTATTTACAATTTCTAAGTTTTCTTTTTTAGCGAAAAAAACTAGCACTTCCTTTTCTTGAGAAAACTCAGACTGCCAATCTTGATAAAAGTAACACTCCATAATATATTTGAACGCGTTAAGCATTATGTTTCCTACGGTTATTGTGATGGATATGAAGTAATAATTACAAATCCTTTTGGCGCTCCAGGGTCTTTGTCAATTACCAAACGTACCTTTTGCGAGTTGGTACTCTGTTTTGATCCTTTACTGATTACTCGACCAACGTTATATCCTAGAGATTGTGGTAATACTAGACGATTAGGACCTGAAGAAGATTGCAACCATTCGTTAACCTTGGTTTGATTTAATCTAAGAGTATCTCTTATAGCACGTTCTGCAGTATAAAGATCCGAAAATGTAGAAGTTGCTTTAAGTTTTGGTTCAGCTGAAAGCCTCGCAATGAGCCTTTCCCAAACTCTGTGCAACTGCTTATAATTCAATAACAGGAGAATAAGCAATGACCACTCAATCTGACATTAAAAAACTGGCTGAGCAAATGGCTAGCAGCATGACCAGCTTAAAAGTTTGAGAAAAAGGTGTGTTATTTAAAGTCTTATCTACTACAGCTCCATAGCTATACTGAAAGTTATTTAACCTGCGCTGTTTCTAATAAACTGCCATCTTTATCGAATAAGCAGTCGACGATAATGAGCGGAGCCGCATCCAAACTATCTTCAGCGTAGTAATGTGTTATGACTTCAAAGTTACCATTATTTAATCGTCTGTAGTCTGTGTTTTTTCGTTTAATGTCCATAGACTTAAAGCCTTTAAGCATGGGCTGTACTGCTTTCTGGCACTTCGTTAGCAATGCAATCTTTGATGTTTTTTGAGCTTGTTCGAGTTCAGTATTTCTTTTTTTATCAAATGGGTTACTGCCATTTTGAATCCAAATATAAAATGCTGCAAATGTAATAATAGATAGTCCTGTCAGTGTCTCTTTTTTCATAATATGACTCGTTTAGCAATAATAGAATAAGATATTTACTAACATACAAGCATAGCTCAGTTATTCTTAAGGAGCATGTTAAAACAATAATTAACCGTTGAAAGCAATGGGTAAATGTTACTCCCGCTCTGGTTAAAACAGCTTAGTATATAAAATAGGGCTTAATGAAACATGGATACCTTAAATATCGTGTATCTCGTAGGAGCAGTATTAATTTTCGCCAGTATCATGGCAAGTACGTTATCGGCGCGTTTGGGTGTTCCACTTTTGCTATTGTTTTTAGTCGTCGGGATGCTTGCTGGTGAAGAAGGTATCTTGGGTATTGAATTTTCTCAATATGCGATAGCCAATTTTGTCGGACAAGCAGCCCTAGCCTGTATTTTGTTAGATGGCGGGTTGCGCACCTCTGTTAAATCATTCCGAGTTGGCTTAAAACCAGCCATCACACTGGCTACTTGGGGCGTACTTGCGACAGTCATGATACTGGGTGTATTCGTCACATGGCTGCTGGATGTCGATTGGCGCTTTGGCTTATTACTGGCAGCAATCGTGGGTTCAACCGATGCGGCAGCGGTGTTTTCACTGCTGCGTAATGGCGGTGTTAAATTAAATGATCGTGTCCAAGCCACGCTTGAATTAGAGTCGGGCGCCAACGACCCTTTAGCGATTCTGTTAGTCACTGGATTGATTGCTCTAAATGTTGATCCTGCCGGACAGACAGCGCTAGGCTTCTTAGGCCTACTATTACAACAGCTTAGTTTTGGTTTAGGAATGGGCTTGTTCTTTGGTTATTTCCTATCTCGATTATTACCTAAGATACATTTGGCAGAAGGTATGTATGCCATTTTAATAATGTCGGCGGGTTTAGCAGTGTTTTCTGCCACTAACTTACTGGGCGGTAGTGGCTTTTTAGCCGTCTTTGTCACGGGTATTCTGATTGGCAACCATAAGGTACGCTCAACTGAGCATGTCATGCGCGTGATGGACAGCTTTGCGTGGTTGTCGCAAGCGGTGTTATTTGTGGTATTGGGCCTATTGGTCACGCCATCGAACGTTCTTGAAGTTTGGCCTTATTCAGTGGCCATTGCTGCCTTTATGATTTTAGTGGCTCGTCCTATTGCAGTCTATACCAGTGTTTTACCTTTTAAGTTTAAAAACAAAGAGATCGGTTTCATCTCTTGGGTTGGCTTACGCGGTGCGGTACCCATTACCCTTGCCATGTTGCCAGTGATTGCAGGGGTGGACAATGCCTTTATGCTATTTGATATTGCTTTTGGGGTGGTAGTTTTATCATTAGTATTACAAGGGACGACCATTCCTTTTATGGCCAATCTGTTTAAAGTGCGTATTCCTAACAATAAGGGCCCAAAAGAAGAGCATGAAGTGTGGGTGTCAGATAGAGCAAGTATTACGTTGTATGAATTTGAAGTAAAGTTAGGCGCGTTTGCAATTGGTCGTCATCCGAAGGATATATCTACGCGTATCAGCCCTGAAGGAATCCATGTTTTTGCCTTGGTGCGTGGTCAGCAAATCTTGGCAATTAATGAAAAGACTAAGCTCAAATTTGGCGATAGCGTATGGTATGCCATGAGTGGCGATTATGCCGATCAGATTGCGACTGTTTTTAATGACACTACGTTAGACCGTAGAGCCATCGATGATTTTTATGGCGATTGGATGCTATCGCCGAGTGTCAAACTTAAAGATGTGCCTTTCTTTACCGATAGGATGAAATTCGAATCTCTAGAAGATACCCTGAACACGAAAAATATGTGGGAACAAACGGTTGCTGAATACATTAAGGATAGCTTAAAGATGGCACCCGTAGCAGGCGATACGGTTGTGATTAATAAGGAGTGGTTATTAGTCATTAAAGAAGTTGATGACCAAGGAAGACTGAGAACGATTGGCCTAAAACAACTAGAGGGGTCAGCGGTGGCATAGTTTCTATCATTATTAGACATAACATGGACTAGTAGCCAAAAGGCAACCATTTAAGACAATTAATAGTCCTGTTAACATTGTCCATTTTAGGTAACTCATTAGCTCAAATTATGGTTTGTTTTACTGGTATCGCTAGGGTATACCCAAAATAGCAAAATTTTATTTAATCAGTGTCTTACGCTTAGAATTATTATTAAAATATAAGGTGTTTTTAATCGCCAAAGCATAAAAAATACAGTGACAATTCTACATAGAAGATTTTTCAAAAATACTTTATATTCTATTAAAAATCACATAGGAAAGTGGCTCACGATAGCCACTTTTTTTATGCCTCATACTTTTAGTAGATACACTTATAGTGAGAGAAAAGTAATATCAATACATCACGCACTGCTGATATCAATTTTTCTTGCTTGCTGTGCCTGCGCAGACAGAGGCTACGAAAAATTGATATCAGCAATACCGTAGCGTTTTTAGGGTATTTTGACTATAGCTTTACGCAACCAGACAGGATATGTCATGAGACATTTTTATTTAGACTTTATCTTCACCGCCATTGCATTAGCGATCGCGGCATGGTGGGGATATTCACATGGCGGTATAGGCGGTATGATAACCACCTTATCTATTACCGCTATTTTGGCCGTCATGGAAATATCATTATCGTTCGATAATGCGGTGGTCAATGCCTCAGTCCTCAAAGGCTGGGATGA
>NZ_VKLR01000029.1:0-27820 GCF_007280595.1 Psychrobacter sp. YGAH215
AATCTGATGTCAGTATCTAATAATAAAGCGCCTGTGTCTATTTTTGATAGTCAAGACTCTAATGAGCTAAAAGAGCGACAACGGTTAGAAGAGTTAAAACGCCAAGCTAAGGTTCAGCAGGTAAAGTTGGATAAGCGATTAAACAAGCAGAAAATTTTGATGGGGGCGTTTTTAGGTCAGGTATTGGCAACTGATGGTGATGATGAACAGATGATTCGAGAATACTTTGCTATTCACTTTCCAGATTTCTTAACGAGAAAATCTGATAAGTTTTTATTCAAAAGCATGATTGAAAGTTTAGGCGGTGATATAGGTTTAGGCGATGAAGAGGATCCATTTGAGATTAAACAAAAAGAGAAGAGTCAAAAAGCTATTAATGAGGAAGTGGAAATAAAAGTTGATGCTACGGAACAGGGCCAACCGGAGAAATTCGTGAGCACGACTGATAGGAGTCCACTAGATTTTTCTTTGGGTGAGACAGATTATTCTGATCAGGGCAGTCACCAAAATTATCATCGTTAAAAGCGTGACAATAAATATGATATCGGCTAATAAAAAATAGCCAGATGGTGACAACTGGCTATTAAGGCAATAAATATCAAGCTCTATCGGTCATAAGAGAGGCCTTTTTAATCTAAAACGATTATGCTGCTTGGTCAGTATGAGCTGTGACCAACTCTATAAAGGCGGTTTCAAGGGTGCTTAAAGTGTAGTCGTCAACGATAAGACCATCATCGAGCTGTCGTTGCACCCAGACATAAACCGCTTCATCATTATAAAGAATGGCGTCAACACCCAGTAATGATGCCAATTGTACACCTTGCTGTATTTGTAAGCTTGATAACAGCTGAGAAGCTAAGGCTTTAGTCTGTTCACTAAACCATGTGCAGCTGTTGAGCCGCGATAGATTGTTATTCATTGGTGTTCTCCTGTAGATTATTATGTATAAATAATGGATAAAATGAGTTACTACAGGTCAAATTATACCTATATTTTAATCTATTGCAAGAGAAAATGACCTTCTATAGGTCTTTTTATACTTTTAAAGGTGATAATGTCTTATGAGCGAAGGTGTTCACTCAGGTGATTCACTGCTGTCCTCATTTATGATTTCATATAAATCACCAACATTGATTCTAAGATACGTGCATAAAGACTCGATGACATCTAGATCAACTCGGGTGGCTTCTTCATGATACATGCGAGTAATGGTGCCACGATTGATACCAGTATCTCTTGCGACATCGGCAATTTTAAGGCGTCTTTCGCCCATGATGGTCGATAAGTGACACTTCACCATAATGGTTTCCTCATTAACGATTAGTGGTTTTTGATTGGTGAGCGGATTATAACGAATATGAGCGGCTAAAGTATTCCTTTTAGTAGCTCAAATTGATATCCAATAGCGGCAATTTACCTAGTAGTAGGCAGTTTGTTATGCTGTCTTTGATACAGGACGTCTATCATGATGGATATGCGCTAGTTAGAAAAGGCGATGCTATTTTTACTATGAAGTATTGCTATTAGTAGTGATGTGACGTACATTTTTAGTTATACTTATATACTTATATACTTATATACTTATATACTTATATACTTATATACTTATATACTTATATACTCAATGCATGCTACAGGGATCTGTATTTATGAAGGTAATCGCGGTATTAAATCAAAAAGGTGGCAGCGGCAAGACTACCATCGCAACGCATCTGGCTCGTGGCTTACAGTTGAAAGGCCATAGTGTTCTGCTAGTAGATAGCGATCAGCAGGGCAGTGCGCGTGACTGGAGAGCGGTTGATGAAGACAATCCGGTACCAGTGATTGGGCTTGATAGACCAACACTTGATAAAGATTTAAAAAGCGTCTCTGATAAAGATTATGTGGTGATCGATGGATCGCCGCAAGCTACTAGTCTGGCTATTTCTGCTATAAAAGCGGCTGATTTTATATTGATTCCGGTGCAGCCGAGCCCCTATGATATCTGGGCGACCAGCGATTTGGTTGATTTAGTGCAGCAGCGTATTGAGATGATGGATGGCAAACTAAAGGCGGCGTTTGTCGTGTCACGTGCTATTCAAAACACCAATATAGGTAAGGAAGTAGCGACAGCACTACTCGATTATAACCTTCCAGTGTTAGAGACCAGAGTGATGCAGCGTGTTGCTTATCCTAACAGTGCTGCCCTTGGTAAAACAGTATTTGATACCGAATCGCCTAATAGCAATGCGATACAAGAGATAACCGCATTGGTCAGTGAGGTTCAAACATTTTTTGGTGAGGAATAAGTTATGAGTTTATCAGCAGGTCGTCCTAGTAAGAACGTTAAGGATCAGTTGGCGCTATCAGATGTGACGGATAGTTCCAAAAAGACGGTACGAGTGAATTTCAATCTAGATGAAGATAAGCATGTTGCACTCAAACGGTATGCGCTTGAGAGCCGCAAAACGGTTACTGAGCTGTTGACTGAGATGATTGAGGAAAAGTTGGTTGAGCGATAGGTATAAAAAATTCGTTTTTCTATACCTATAAAAAGGATATGTATAAAAAACTCAAAAAATTACACATATCGTCGAACGCTGTGCACCTTACTAGTATCATCAGATGCTTGTTTTCTTAAGCCAGACGCAGAAGCAAGCTGTAAAGAAAATGCCCATGGCAAAACAAGCACTGTTTCCTATATCAGCACCATATAATAGAACCAAAAACGGTTAGCAGTGCTAAGGTATATTGCCCTTAATCAAAGCGTACTCAATAACGATTTAAGTTACACAAAACATAAGGGGCTTCTAGCCCCATCATTATTCCTATAGGATTTTTTATCATGACAAGTACCCAACAACGTGCGGAACTGCATCGACAAATTTGGCAAATTGCAAACGAGGTTCGTGGCTCAGTCGATGGGTGGGATTTTAAACAGTATGTGTTGGGGACTTTGTTCTACCGCTTTATCAGTGAGAACTTTGCCAATTATATTGAGGCGGGGGATGAGAGCGTTAATTATGCCGCTCTTTTGGATGAGGTGATTACTGCTGATATTAAAGACGATGCGATTAAGACCAAGGGTTATTTCATATATCCCAGTCAGTTGTTTGCTAACGTGGCTGCCAATGCGCATAGAAACGAGAACTTAAACACGGATTTGGCGGCTATTTTTAAAGAGATTGAAAGCTCGGCCAATGGCTACCCGTCTGAGCCTGATATTAAGGGGTTATTTGCTGATTTTGATACCACCAGTAACCGATTAGGTAATACGGTTGCCGATAAAAACACCCGTTTAGCTGCGGTGCTTAAAGGGGTAGCTGGCCTTAAACTGCATCAGTTTGAGGACAATGAGATTGATTTATTTGGCGATGCTTATGAGTATCTGATCTCAAACTATGCGGCCAATGCGGGTAAATCAGGCGGTGAGTTCTTTACACCCCAAAGCGTGTCTAAACTGATTGCTCAAATTGCGATGCACAAACAAGAGACGGTTAACAAAATCTACGATCCAGCTGCAGGCTCTGGCTCTTTATTGCTGCAAGCTAAAAAGCACTTTGATAATCACATCATTGAAGAGGGTTTTTTTGGTCAAGAGATTAACCACACCACCTATAACCTTGCTCGTATGAATATGTTTTTACATAACGTGAACTACGACAAGTTTAATATCAAGCTTGGTAACACGCTGCTAGATCCGCATTTTGGGGAGGATAGACCCTTTGATGCGATTGTCTCGAATCCGCCGTATTCAGTAAACTGGATTGGTAGTGATGATCCGACCTTAATTAATGATGAGCGCTTTGCACCAGCGGGTGTATTGGCCCCTAAATCAAAGGCGGACTTTGCTTTTGTGCTTCATGCATTGAACTACTTATCGAGTAAAGGACGCGCCGCTATTGTGTGCTTCCCTGGTATCTTTTATCGCGGCGGTGCTGAACAAAAGATCCGTCAGTATTTGGTAGATAACAACTATGTAGAGACGGTGATCTCCTTAGCACCCAACTTATTCTTTGGAACCAGTATCTCGGTTAATATCTTAGTGCTATCCAAGCACAAAACAGAGGGTAAGACACAGTTTATTGATGCCAGTAAGCTGTTTAAGTCAGAGACCAATACTAACGTCCTGACTGATGCGCATATCGAGCAGATCATGACGTTGTTTGATACTAAAGAAGATACGGATTATTTGTCTGCAAGCGTTGATAACAGCGCCATTGCTAAAAATGACTATAACTTATCGGTAAGTTCTTACGTAGAAGCAGAAGATACGCGTGAGGTTATTGATATTAAAACTCTAAATAGCGAGCTTAAAACGACAGTCGCTAAGATTGATAAGCTTCGTGCTGATATCGATAAAATCGTTGCGGAGATTGAGGCATGAGTGATTTGAGTTATATGGATAAGCTGCTTGATGGGGTTGAGATTGAGTGGAAAGAACTTTGGCAGGTTACCACTTGGGATAAAAAATTCAATGCTGTTGAGCGAGAAAAGCAACCGAACGTTATCAAGTATCATTATTTTCTAGCGAAGGATTTAAAATCGTTAGCTCTAGAAAATGGTGACGTTAAGCTTTTGACTACAAATTCATCAGACATTTGGACTAGCGAAGAGCTTGCGGGAGATAAAATAAGTGAAGGTGAGATAATAGCAATTCCTTGGGGCGGTAATGCAATAGTTCAGTACTATAAAGGCAAGTTTGTAACTACTGATAATCGTATTGCAACATCAACCGATAAAAAAATTCTTAGTAATAAGTTTCTTTATTATTATCTATTAAGTCAAATTGATCTAGTATCCTCATTTTATCGTGGATCTGGTATCAAACATCCAAGCATGTATGATGTGCTGCATATTTCTATTCCTATCCCACCCATCAGCGTTCAAGCCGAAATCGTCCGAATTTTAGACACATTTACCGAACTTACAGCAGAACTTACAGCAGAACTTACAGCGCGTCAGCAGCAGTATGCGTACTATCGTGATCAGTTGCTGACGTTTGAAGAGGGGGATGCTGTATGGAAAAAATTAGGAGATGTGGCAAAAAAAATATCATCTGGTGGTACGCCTAAAACAGGTATAGCAGAGTATTGGGATGGTGGAACAATACCTTGGATGAGTTCAGGGGAGGTTAATTTAAAGTCTGTGTATGAAACAGAAAAATACATTACTGAATCTGGATTAAAAAACTCTAGCGCTAAGATTGTTCCAAAAAACTCAATTGTAATTGCACTAGCTGGACAAGGTACAACACGTGGAAAGGTTGCAAGAACTAGAATTGATTTAACAACTAACCAGTCTCTCGCATTTCTTACATTTGATGAGGCAGAAATAAATTCTGATTATGTCTATTATTTCTTAGAAACTCAATATGAGAACTTACGTCAAATATCATCAGGAAGTGGAACTCGAGGAGGCCTTAATTTAAAAATGATTTCAAATTATGAGATACCTATCCCAGTGCTGGCTGAGCAAAAACGCATCGTCTCTATTCTCGATAAATTCGACGTCTTAACCACATCTCTGACCGAAGGGCTCCCGCGTGAAATAGAGCTACGTCAGCAGCAATATGAGTATTATCGTGACCTGCTGTTAAGCTTCCCTAAGCCTGAGGTAGTAACTCATGACTGACCAAACAAAAACCATTGCTGAATCGAATAATTTTATCGTTTTAAATAAATATACCAAGTGCGATCAGCCTGATGGGGGGTATCAGACTGAAGACGATTTAGAGCGTGAACTACTCAAAGACTTACAAAACCAGGGATATGAGTTTGTCCCTGGTTTAAACTCACCTGAAACGATGCTCGCTAACGTACGTGTACAGCTGCAGATCTTAAATGAGGTGCAGTTTACAGATGCTGAGTGGCAGCGCTTTGTGATGGAATATCTTGATAATCCTAGTGATAACATCACGGACAAAGCTCGAAAGATTCATGATGATCATATCTATGACTTCACCTTTGATGATGGACACCTGCAGAACATTGCCTTGCTGGACAAAAAAAACATCCCGCGTAACAAAGTACAGGTCATTAAACAGTTTGCTCAAAAAGGCACACAGGCCAATCGCTACGATGTGACTATTTTGGTCAATGGCTTGCCCTTGGTGCAAATTGAGCTTAAAAAACGTGGTATCGCCATTCGTGAAGCATTTAACCAGGTGCATCGTTATAGCAAAGAGAGCTTTAACTCCGATAACTCCTTATATAAATACCTACAGCTGTTTGTGATCTCAAACGGCACTGATACCCGTTACTTTGCCAATACCACCAAACGCAATAAAAACAGCTTTGATTTCACCATGAACTGGGCGAGATCAGATAACACCCTAATCAAAGATCTAAAAGACTTTACTGCGACCTTCTTTCAAAAAAATACCCTATTAAACGTGCTGATGCATTACACCGTCTTTGATGTGAGTAATACCTCATTGGTGATGCGTCCGTATCAGATTGCTGCTACTGAGCGCATCCTATGGAAAATAAACAGTGCTTATCAAGCCAAGAAGTGGAGCACTCTTGAGAGTGGCGGCTATATTTGGCATACCACAGGCTCAGGTAAGACTTTAACCAGTTTTAAAGCTGCCCGCCTAGCAACATCGCTGCCTTTTATTGATAAGGTGTTTTTTGTGGTGGATCGTAAAGATCTTGATTATCAAACCATGAAAGAGTACCAGCGCTTCTCCCCTGATAGCGTTAATGGCTCTGACAGTACCGCAGGACTAAAGCGCAACCTTGAAAAAGATGATAATAAAATTGTTGTCACCACCATTCAAAAGCTAAATAACCTGATCAAAGGTGAGGCTGACTTACCCATTTATAATAAACAAGTGGTGTTTATCTTTGATGAGGCACACCGTAGCCAGTTTGGTGAAGCACAAAAGAACTTAAAGAAGAAGTTTAAAAAGTACTACCAGTTTGGTTTTACAGGCACCCCTATCTTCCCAGAGAACGCTTTGGGTGCAGAGACAACTGCCAGTGTCTTTGGCCATGAACTGCATTCATACGTCATCACTGATGCCATTCGTGATGAGAAGGTCTTGAAGTTTAAGGTGGACTACAATGACGTACGCCCGCAGTTTCAAGCCATTGAAAGCGAACAGGATGAGAAGAAACTCACAGCTGCTGAAAACAAGCAGCTGTTATTACACCCTGATCGTATTGAAGAGATATCAAAGTACGTTTTAAAGAGCTTTAGGCAAAAAACCCATCGCTTAAAAGGAAGTGGTAAAGGCTTTAATGCCATGTTTGCTGTTAGTAGTGTGGACGCGGCAAAGGCTTACTATGAAGCCTTGAGTCAGCTACAAAAGGACAGCGAGAGGCCCTTAAAGATTGCCACCATCTTTTCCTATGCTGCCAATGAAGAACAAGATGCAATTGGTGATATTGCTGACGAAGGCTTTGAGCCTACCGCCATGAATAGCAGTGCCAAAGAGTTTTTAAGCCGTGCTATTCATGATTACAACGAGATGTTTAAGACCAATTACGGCGTAGACAGTAAGTCTTTTCAAAATTACTACCGTGATCTTGCAGGACGCGTTATTAAGCAGGATGTGGACTTACTGATTGTTGTCGGTATGTTCCTCACAGGTTTTGATGCGCCAACCTTAAACACGCTCTATGTTGACAAAAACCTTCGCTATCACGGTCTGATGCAGGCGTTCTCAAGGACTAACCGCATTTATGATGCCACTAAGACCTTTGGTAACATCGTGACGTTTCGTGACTTAGAGCAAGCGACCATTGATGCCATCACCTTATTTGGGGATAGAAATACTAAGAACGTGGTGTTAGAAAAAAGCTATAGGGAGTATCTAGAAGGCTTTACCGATATTGCGACAGGCAAGGCACGACGTGGCTATTTGGAGGTGATTAAAGAGCTGCAGCAACGCTTCCCTAATCCTGATGAGATTGTCAAAGAGGCGGACAAAAAGGACTTTGCTAAGTTATTTGGCGAGTACTTACGTGTCGAGAACATCTTACAAAACTATGATGAGTTCGCAAGCCTAAAAGCGCTTCAAAGCATAGATATTACTGATACTGAGGCAGTTGAGACATTCAAAGCTGAGCATTATTTGACGGATGAAGATCTTGCTGCCATGCAAAGCATCGATGTACCTGCTGAACGAGAAGTACAAGACTATCGCTCAACGTATAACGACATACGTGACTGGCTGCGCCGTGAAAAAGCCGCCAAGGATCAAAGCGAGTCCTCGCTTGACTGGGATGAAGTGGTTTTTGAGGTGGATCTTCTTAAGTCTCAAGAGATTAACCTTGATTACATCCTTGAGCTGATTTTTGAGCATAACAAGAATACCAAGGATAAGTCCGCCTTGGTCGAAGAAGTACGCCGAGTGATTCGAGCAAGCCTTGGTAATCGTGCTAAAGAAAGCCTGGTAGTAGATTTCATCAATAAAACCAACTTGGACAATATCCCTGATAAATCCAGTATTATTGAGGCCTTCTTTAGCTTTGCTCAAATAGAGCAGCAGCGTGAAGCGCAAGATATGATTGCTGCTGAAAATCTTAATGAAGAGGCAGCCAAGCGTTATATAACGGCATCTTTAAAGCGTGAGTACGCCAGTGAGAATGGTACGGAGCTAAATGAGGTCTTACCTAAGCTAAGCCCTCTTAATCCGCAATACTTAACTAAAAAACAAAGCGTTTTTCAGAAAATAGCGGCTTTTGTTGAGAAATTTAAAGGTGTGGGTGGGAAGGTTTAGCATTAATTGCTATTGAGAAGCACTTTTCTGAATATGCTGCATTCGGAACAAGAATAATGACGACAAATCAATGTTGAAAAATAATATTTGATAAAGTTAAAAAAGAAAACCCTGCACAAGGGCAGGGTTTTCGCATCTGTCTAGGGGGGAGGTGTTAACCTACGATACCCCTAGCTCACAATTTAATTATAAGGCTTTGTAGGTATGAATTCAACTGTTAACGGTGAAAGGGTAAAAAGTACGCTATCTTCACCCAGACTATCTACTTACGAAAAAGAAGTTTCTGACCTAGATAGCGCTTTAGAATTGTATCTATGGAATGCAAATGTATCAGGCGCTTTTTTACCTTGCCTACATATTTGTGAGGTGACTATTAGAAATGCGGTTTCAGAGGTGTTGTTTAAGCTACATAGTAACCAGTGGCCTTGGAATAAGGGTTTTATAAATACTTTGCCTAATCCTGCAAGAATAAACCTACAGCAAGCAAGCACCAAGTCATCTGATGTCAATAAGGTCATACCTGAGCTAAACTTTGTATTTTGGCAAAAAATGTTTACCAGTCGTCATGATGATCAGTTGTGGCTTCCGTATTTTAGAACTGTTTTTCCTAATGCTAATACCAATATTACGGTAAAAGCGTTAAGAGGTGAGGTTTATAATGATCTCGAGAGGATTCGGAAATTAAGAAATCGTATAGCTCACCATGAGCCAGTATTTAGTAGAAAGCTTGATGAAGATTATCAGGCAATCATAAAAATAATCGGATATAGATGTAATGATACAGCTGAATGGTTGAACTTAAACCAGAGTGTAGGCTCGATGTTGAGCAAAAAGCCTTAAAAGAGGGGACTTTCCTAAACTTTGTGTAACTTCTTATACCCTATTAGCAAATAGAAGTTACACAAAATCCAGGATGGGCTCGGTTTATAGTAATGCTAGGCTTTTTCTTGGCGTTTATTGCTACGATGGGTCCACCTATTGCACCTCATATTTGGAATGGGGGTCTAGATGGCGGTATTAGAATAGGCACTATTGTTATCGGCTTGGGTTCATGTGCTGCTATATTGCTCTGGTTTTTCTGGACTCTATGTTGTGATATCTATCGCTTTATTATTCGTACATTCCTGCCCGACTCTGATACTGAAACCAAATAGAGCAAGTAAGATTTATAGCTACCTATTATTAATAAAAATCATAAAAAGAGATTTAGATGCCAAATTTTATAGTTTTAGACGACGAAATTGTTAACCTATCAGAAATAAGACGGATAACTGTGGATAAAAAGAGACTTACAATCATATTTGATTTAGGGTTCTGGAGTGGTAACGCATTCAAACGATGTACTGACAGCCAGCATTTTGAAGCGGTTTTTAAGGATATAGTAGCCAAGTTAGAAGCTGAACAGATTTGAGTCCGCTACTTAGAACGCCCAATTTTAAGTAGCAAGCCTTTCATCCTATTAGTAATCTATAACAGTTTTGTTATGGCTTACTAATTCAGTTAACCAAATATAATATAGAGTATGACACCAATAAGCAAAAGCGACGAAATGTCATCACCCAGTATTATCCATTTATACCAGGTTTTACCCTTGTTATTATTATGCATAATAGAGCTACCGTTGTAATGACTTATAAAGTCATCATCACTTATAGAGTATCTTTTTTTCGATAAAGATATTTTTTGATCTAGATTTATAGGTATGACAACTTGCTTCAAAGCTGCTAAAAATAATCCTAGCCATATTAAGATGTTCGGTATATCTCTATCTATAAAAGAGGCTATGAAAAAACCAAAACTTAGGATTAAAGCCACAATAAAAAGCTTGCGGTAACTTCCTTTTGGGTAATCTAGGACAAATTTCCGCATCAAAAATCCTAATAAATGAACGTATGTTTATTTAGAGTATTGAATAGTAATGTTAGTGATAATTATTGTCAATAAAGATATTCATAGCACCCTAAAGATACGGTACCCTAGTGAGGACTTTAATATTTGGCTGTAGGCTAACGGTGGCAATGATTCGACTTACCTAAATAATAGTAGTGTACTTCACAGTGTACTTTCTGGACAGTTACAAAGAATGTGGGATGTTTTCTCTTATGTAGGTGCAAAGCTCTTAATTACTCCAGAATAATCTCAAAGGTTGCATAATATGGATAGTTTTCATCAAGCTTTAGCTATTAAAAAATCAGTATTAATTTTGTCTGCAATTTTGATGCTTAATGGTTGTCAGACAGTAGATACTAACCCTAATAAACAAACTATTGAAAAAAAGGATAATAAGCCTTTCTTTACCTATTCTTTGCCGAAAAGCACTTTAGCTCAACCTCTTATCGTTACTCCAACGGCTATTGTAGTAGAGTTTAAATTCGATAATGGTTGTCTCTTAGCTTTCAATGGAACAGACTGGATGACACCAGTTTTCCCTGAAGATCATGTAAAATTTGATATTAAGAACAAAGAATTAAAACTCTTAGGTCAGAAATATAGAATGGGTGAGATGATAGATGCTGGTGGTTACACAACCCCATATATACCTAATAAAATTGAAAACATATCAAATACGCCTGCCAAAGAATGCATTACAGAGCGATTAGCAGTTTTTTATGGTGATTATGAGGCGTACACTCCATAGAAATAACTTCAATGTTACTGTTAGTAAGGTATAGATCAAGTAGGGCTAAAGCATAGCTGGTACAAGAGGTGTTCGTGATGAGGACTGGCCACAGAATATCAATTAATTCTAAGCTTTTCTTGTTAATGGTAATGATTATCACTTATAATGCAAAGTTAGGAATTGTTAATTTGTCTATATTTTAGCTAGATAATTAAGGATTTATTGAATAATTTGTATTTACCGCATGATTATCGAGCTGCTTTCTCATGGACAACATATATCCCTCTCCCCAGCAAAAGACGTTACAGAAAGAAATAGCCCATAGTCAGATGCACCATAACCGTTTCGTTCGCCTAATATTTATGATTCTAGGCGCTGTTTTTTTTATACTAGGTTTAATCGGAATTGTTCTTCCAGTCCTACCCACCACCCCCTTTATTTTGCTTACTGCCACCTGTTGGGCCAAAGGTTCCATTAAATTTAATAACTGGCTTCTTAATCATAAAATATTTGGCAAAATGGTCATTGACTGGCAGCAGCATCGTGCAATTCCGCGTAAAGCTAAATATTTGGCCTGGTCAATGATGGCGCTTTCTTGCGGTATGTTGTTCTACCGATTTTCTGATAATTGGCAATGGCTTGCTTGGGCTACATGTGTGATATGTATCACTGTTGCGATATGGATGTCTCGATTACCCGATGCCTAACTCCTATTATTATCACAAGATGTCTCTTTCACTCCCTACTTTATAAAAAGCAAAACCCTCTCAGATTACTTATTCTATTTATAATAATGATTATCATTTACATTGTAATCAAAATGTTTTATAGTGTAAGCACAATGTTAACAATGGTTAATGCTGCTTTCTTTAACGACAATGTAGATGTGAAGAGAGTGGTAGTTAATTTTTACTACAGGAAATTGGGGATGCTCAAGGGTTCAGCTTATAGAAAGTCGATACATATACCTATTCTCGAAATTAGGTCTAAAACCCTATTAAGTATTCTTGTTGGGACTTTAATGTATCAATCTGCCTTAGCGGATATTCAGCAGAAAGAAGAAGATCTACCGACATTATACATGGACAAAATCACTGTTTATGCTAAAAAAAATCCCCCTATAAACGTAGGGGACGACATCAAAACAGCCAAAACCATTTCAGATAACTTGATTGATAGTAATAAAGACTTAGTTCGTTATAACCCTGATATAAGTGTGTCAGATGCAGGTCGATATGGTAGTAATGGCTACGCTATCAGAGGTGTGGATGGCAATAGAGTAGCGTTAAACCTAGATGGCGTTAGCCTGCCAGATAAGCAAGTTAACGAGATATTTTCAGCCTATGGTTACATGTTTGAAGGGCGGCTGTCCCCTGATGTGGAAATTTTATCTGAGGTAGCGTTTGAGGTTGGTTCTGATTCTTTTAATTCAGGCAGTGGTGCAATGGGAGGGGCTGTTAGTTTCAAAACCAAAGACCCAGAAGATTTAATAAAACCTAATCGTCAACTTGGCGGCTATGCCAAAACAGGTTATAGCAGCAGCAATGAAGAGTTCAGCAAAGCCTTTGGTTTGGCAGGAAGGAACGATAAGCTTGAAGCAATAATTAATTACGTGCATCGTAGAGGCCATGAAACGAAAAATCATCGTATGATAGGTTTTGATAAAGAAAAGCTTAATCCTGCATATGACTTTATCAATGATCCAGACTATGCTTATCCCCGCACGGGTTATAGAAGCAATACAGCAGCGATATTGCCTGATCCCTTGACTTACGAAACAGAAGCGGCGTTAGCGAAACTGTATGTCCATTTGAATGAAGAGAGTAGGTTAGGCTTTCATGCTACAAAGCAAAAAACAGATACGCTATCTAATAACTTTTCAAGAAAGACTTTTTCACCAAGAATTGGTAAAGACAACGTCGAATTAGACAGCTATGGCATAAGTCATAGGTACATCCCTTCTGACAGTGAATTAATTGACCAAATAGATACCAACCTAAACTACCAAAAGGTTAAAGCCGCTGCGAATACAGAAACCTATAGCCAAGATTGGGGGACGGATAATTACAGGCTAAACGGTTTAAAGCATCGCCCTCAAATAGATAAGACTTTGCAGCTAAGTATCGCAGCGAGCAGTTTTCCTGTACAAACTGAAAAACTCGGTGAGCATATTTTTTCAGTAAATACAAAGTATGCAAAAAAAGATCATAAGCTTATCTTAGAGGAATCATTTATTCCTGCTTCGGGCACAGCTGAATCTTGGTATGATTTCCTTGGTCCATCGGTGAAACAAGACGTATTTAATATTGCTGTTCAGGATAAAATCAACCTCACCGATAAGCTAGATACAGTGCTTGGCATTCGGTATGACCACTATAATTATAAGCCCTATATGGATGAGATTAATAAAAAAGGGATTGAAAAATCCAGCAAATATTATCCTGTGCGTATCGCCTACGAAAACGGTGAATTTGATCACAATAAAACAATGAGTAACATAGGAGGAATGTTCTCCGTTAATTACGAACTAACCCCTGATTTGCAGGCACAGTATCAAATATCTACCGGCTTTATGGCGCCAGCGACAAGTCAGATGTATTCTGCATTTGAGATGATGGGAAACAGTTTAACGCCTAATTTTCACCTAAAGCCTGAGAAATCACTTAACCATGAAATAAGTTTGCGAGGTGAATATAAGGATTTTAGCTTTAAAGCTACTGGTTTTTATACGAAATATAGCGACTTTATTAGCTTATTAAATTATCAGGAAGAACAAGAAAGATGCTACGAAGACTATTCGAGTGGTAAGCCTGTATGTTCCCCTCATACTGTCAATATGATTGGCGCTAAGAATATCGGCAATGCAAAGACGTATGGTATACGCTTAGGTGGTATGTGGGATATTGCTCAATTGGTTGATACAGAGGGCGATATCAAGGTGTTTGCTAATTTAAATTATGCTAAAGACGAAAGCGATAAAGGAACCAACCTACTGGCTACTCAGCCTTTGAATGCGATGTTAGGTATAGGGTATCAATCCTCTAAAAAAGATTGGCAGTTATCAGGAAACCTGAGGTATTTAGGCAGAAAGCATCCCAATGATGCAAAGGTTGTTAATTTAGAATCTAATGGCTTTAATTCACCTTATCAGGAGTATATAGCGCCTTACAAACATATTGATAGGTCTAAATCAGCCTATGTCTATGATGTCTATGGCAGTAAAAAAATAGGCTCACAATTAAAACTATCAGCAGGAATATTTAACCTCTTTAATACCAATTATGTTCCGTGGGACAGCCTACGCTCATTGGCAGAATTAAACGTCAACTCTATGGTAGATGATAAAGGCGTTGGTATTGAGAGATTCACCGCACCTGGTAGAAATTATAAGGTGGGTCTAACTTACGAGTTTTAGCGAATCAGCTAAAATCAGTAGCGCATTGTCCAATTCAGGGGGAACTTGAACATAGCATCATAAAACACAACCACACTCATCATATCTAACAACAACACACTTTTAGGAACTATTATGAATTTACCGCTTAGTGAAGCATTAAAAAAGTATTCCCGTCAAACACATGATAGTGTAGATGCGCTTGTTTTATCTATGCACCCGTTTGCCTCTGTTGAGAATTATAGTAAGTTTTTGCAAGCGCAAGATATCTTTCAGAAGACTCTAAAGCCTATCTATGATGATCTTGATTGGAACTATAAAATCGAAGGTCTGAGTCAGCTATCACGCTTAAAGCAAATCTCTAAGGATATGCAAGATCTTAATGTTAATCCAGTTTCAATGGTCGAGGAGCAACCTAATCCAAGTGGTTTTGAGGCTATTGGCTGGCTGTACTGTTCTGAGGGCTCAAATTTAGGTGCAGCAATTTTGTGTAAAGAGGCACAAAAGCTGAATCTAAGTGATTCTTATGGAGCCAGACATTTGGCTGCGCATGAAGAAGGGCGAATGAGACATTGGCGCAAATTTAAAGAGCAGCTAGATGGTCTAGAATTAACATCAGAACAGCGGCAACAAGCGTTACAAGGGGCCGAGGATGCATTCGCATTTTTTAAACGAGTGATTCGTCAAGTATATCCCAGCGGAACCAACTAAAAAGGCTTATTAATCAATTAACAGACTACTTATAGTAGACTGCCGTAGTAGAACCACTTAATGAGTACTGAGCATCTTCGGTCTTTCCTTGGCCACATCAGCGATCAGATGCCGTGAGCACTTGGTCATACCTTGTATCTCAGAATAGCTATGACCTGATTTGAGCAGACTGGCGATAATCTTGCGCTTTTCGATATCCTTCCTACGTCCTGAATACTTACCTTCTGCCTTAGCACGAGCAATACCCTGCATCTGGCGGTTACGGCGATCCTCATAGTCTTTTCGAGCAATGGCTGCGAGCATATCTAGCATCATCGCGTTAATGGCTTGCAATACACTGCTCATAAACTCAGTACTGCGTTCAGGTTGAAGCGCCATATATGAGGTCGGCAGCTCTTTTGATACGATAGAGAGCTTTTTCTCTGATAGCATTCTTTTGAGCGTATCCCAATCAGCTTGGTTCAAACGTGCCAAGCGATCAATCTGCTCAACTAAGATCACATCGCCCTTATGAGCATCTTCAATCAGCTGCATAAGCTTGGGTCGCACCAAGATAGCTCCTGATTCGTTTTCGACATAGAAGGCAGCAATTTTGTGGCCATGATCGTTGGCAAATGCTATGAGTTCGCTTTTGGCACGCTTAGCGTCTTGTTCTTTGGTAGACGCTCGTAGATACGCTCTGATAAACATAAACACCTAAAATAGTCTGTTATAAGTGGTTCCATTATAGCAGTCTGTTTTAAGTGGTCTGTTAATACGTTTGAGTGGTGAAATAGCTGGTTCCCTTGGGGTATACTGAAAATAAACTTGTCCTGTGCCTGATTCCAGTAAAACACTCTCCGAAAATATCGAGACGATTCACGGTTGGTTACAGATAGTTTGGGTATTATTTTTATCTCTATGCTTGATAGGCTTTATGAGCTTACCACAAATAATTTTTTCATTCGGTCAGTCCTCGCTTTCATCCGACCAATTTTGACTCAACTCACTCACCAAACGACTCTCATCGCATTTAAAATCAATATAGTGATAGGTATTGGCAGGCAATAGCCAATCCTGCCCTGTCAGTGGACATTTTTGTTCCATATCTTCTGCCTTTGTCCAATCACGGTAATTCATTAAAAAATAATAGGTGGGTACACCTGTGCTTTGTTCAATGATACGGCACAATTCTCGACCTATTTTGCTATGCTCAGAATTGGGATTTTGCATTTGCTCTAAGGCAAAGGCTTCACTTACTGGTTGAGAACCAAGCCACAAACGATATAACGCTTCAGCCTGTCGATACCATGACCACACATTATCATAACAAGGGTGATCAGGTTGGGTATATGGGATTTTATATAGAGGAATGCCTTGTAAGGTTACTCCATCTAGTAAAGGCGAACTCCAGCCCCAACGCAACATGTAAAATTCAGATTGCGTTGGTACGGCATAACGGGGAAGAGGATAGTCATGGTCTTCTCCGATATACAAGGTTTGAATGGGTTTACCTGCTAACTGTTCGATTTTATTGTGCATTTCTTGGGCATAGCTGTTCATATTTTTACGGTCAAGGGCATCCATTTCAGGACACACTACAGTCACGCGAGTAATATCATTTTGGCTAACAGCTAAATGATGGTTACGGGGTAATATTTGTCCGTTGCCTTCTAAATCTCCTAAATAACAAAATACATCATGGTCGTGGCTGTCATCATCTTCAGCGATACCTGTATATTGGGGTATGATAATATCAAAGGCGTGCATTTTTATATCTCATGCTTAATTTATATTAAATATAGTTGGGGATGTTGCTGTTGAAATTGGTTAAAGTGACCCCTGCTGTCAAATCCGTACAGTTAAACTTGGGAGATTTTAATCATACAGCTCGATGCCTGTATAGGGCGCCAAATCAGTGAGAGCACCTGATTGCCCCCCCATAGGTATACCTATCGACCTCTCCTAAGGCATATCAACCACCTTATGATTAAATGAGTCAATAGAATCAGCCCTATAGTAAATGGTAAAAAAAGAGAACTTTGAACTACCGCTTGTGCCGCAGTCAATTCGACCTCTTTCATATTAACTGCATACCAATTAATCGGATAAAAAACTTCACTAATCAGAAAAATTATCACAAAAGGTAAGGCAAATAGTAAGCCATAGACAGCTGTATATTGATAAGAAGACGGAGATAATTTATCAATGACACAATATACTATGGAGACCAAGGCTTGGTACAGCGCTGTAAAGATTAGTGCCAATGGCCACCAACCTTTAACGTCAATATTATTAGCGATTGTCACTTCATAAATTAAATACACAATATAAACAATCAGATACGGTATAAAAATCATCATAAATTTTTTAAGTGGCATGAATTAATCCGAGTTATTTAGTGATTTTTTATTCTAACCTTTTCCGCATAGATCATGAATATAGTAAGTACACCATGAAGTATACTGGAACTGTTTCGTGAGTAAAGTCGTTGATACTATTAGCCCACAGCCAAAGATTCAAGTCCTCACTAGGGGACCGAACCAGTGAAGGCACCTGATTGATTCGCCATAGGTATATTCCAAGAGAACCAATGAAACCCTATTCTTCTATCCAATGTTATTTGTCCTAATACCCGTTACGCCAGTTACGTTTTTCAGCATAAACCACTTAGACATAGTGATTAACTGTATGTCATTATTTACTTTTAAATTAATCTCTTATTCTAATTAATAAACAGTCTGCCGAAAGACTGACGCATTTTAGGGTTTTATTATGAAAAAACTATCAACATTGAAGAAATCTCTTGTAATGGCACTGAGTGTCGTAAGCTTCAGCATAGCCTCTGTTTCAGCCAGTCAAGCAGCCCCTGCTATGAATGAGGTAACGGCAGTGTCACAGAGTAAAATCAGTTTAGAGCAGGCGATGGCCCTTGCTAATAAAGCGGTAAAAGGCGATATCATCAGTGCAGACTTTGATCAAGAAGATCGTAACGCAAATAGCCATTACGATATCAAAATCGTTACCAACAATAATGAACAAGAAGTCAGCGTGAATGCCAATACAGGCAAGATCACGAAAGGGGGCACAGAGCGTTTAGACAAAGAAGACTTGGCAGAATATAAGGCCATGAAACAAGCAAAAGTGAGTTTGTCTCAAGCTATAAAAAAAGCAAACCAAACGCTGAAAGGGAAAGTGCTTGAAGTAGAGTTCGACATGGATTTTGGCAAGCCTGTCTACAAAGTTGAAATTGGTAAAGGCAATCAAATTCATAAAGTCGTTGTCGATAGCATGACTGGTAAGATTACTCGCAGTCAGGTAAGCGACGTTGATCGTGATGATTAACTACTGATACCCTGTATTGCATACACTCTTAAATATTAAAAAGCCCCAAGCTACTTTCTCAAGTGGCTTGGGGGCTTTAATAGCAAGTCTAAATAAACACTTATTGGTATCTAGTGTGGGTTCATATTTGTGGATTGCTGGCCGTTTTGAGCCTTTCCTAAAAAGTGTGTAACTATTATTTAGATTGTAGAAGTACTTACACGAAATTTAGGAAAGGCTCAAATTTTTATATAAAACCAGCTATCACACATATAGTACCAAATCTAACGCTTTCGACCACACGACCAACATGTATTTAATTAAGTTATATTTCATTTTAAGGGTCAACAACCCATTAAACCTTAAAGCCTACATGCTTTCCTGTTGGTAGCTCAACATCAATACGTAGCTTGCCGCCCATGGCTTCAACATATTTTTTCATAGTTGATATTTTAAGATCATGGCCACGATTTTCTATAGCAGACAATGACGGCTGCTTAATACCTAGGGTCTGAGCAAGCTCTTTTTGAGAGATCTCAAGCTCTTCACGGAGACGGTACAGCTGGTTTTCCAAAAGCAGCTGGTCGGCCAATTGTTGAATACGAGCTTGGCTGTCTTCTGAGCGCTCCGCTAACATCTCTTGTAGTGTCTTAGTCATGTTATGGCTCTCCTAAAGTTTTGAGGTGACGCTCATACTGCTGGTCTGCCGTGGCTAGCATTTCTTTATAAAAACGCTTTTTATTGCCCTTATCACCGATACAAAGCACAATCGCTTGCCGTTTTGGGTCAAAGGCAAAAAAGGCTCTGAGTGGCTTACCTCGATGCTGAACTCGCAGTTCCTTCATGTTGGTAAATTTTGAGTCATACACAGTGTCCACTAAAGGACGACCTAAGCTTGGGCCCTGCTGCTCTAAAGCTACCAAAGCCGCTAACACCTTCTCTTGTGTCGATTGATCTTGCTGATACAGCCAATCATTGAACAGTTCGGTTGTGATGACAGTCCACATATAAAAGTCACTATATAGATTATAGTCTATATTTTACCGCTAATCGACACTCTATGCAACCAAAACGCGTGGTCACTCCTGATCTGTACTCTTATCCAGTGCCACTTGCATCTTCTCAAGCTCTATCGTTAATGCACCAGTCTTTTCTTGCTCAGCGCTATAGCTGGCCGATACCGTTTCATACTGCTTAAGCAGCAGCTGGTGATCTGTGTTTAATGTCGCTTGCTGTTGCGTCAGCTGCTCATAAAGTCCTGACAGCTTATCGCGTTCAACGATAACCGCTTTTAACTCTCCTTTAACCTCTGCAGTAGCGGTTGCAATCTCATTGCGCTCAGTAGTGACTGCTTTTAACTCTGTCTTAGCCGCTTCAAGTTCTGCACTTAAACGGGCAACCTCTGCTTTGTCACTCTCCGCTGTGGCCTCAAGCGTGGCCACTCTCGATATGTTAGTGCTCAGCTCTTTTGATTGCTGATCAAAACTGCTACGCAGGTCACCAAGTTGGGCCTGAGCTGCCACTGTTTTAGCTCGTTCAAGTTCTAGCTGGTGCTGAGTATCGCTGAGTGTCTGTGTCAGCACATCCCGTTCAGCAGTCACTTGTGAACCGCCCTGAGATTGTCGGAGACTCAACATCCTGAGAGAATACGACAATAAAAAAATAAAACTACGCCCTTTGATCTTTATTTAAAGGCATCACAACGCCATATAAAAATCGATTTAATGCAGTAAGGCTTGATAATAACCATTATATTGCATTCATAATTGCTTTTCTGCAAAATGGTATGAGTATATGAGTATATGAGTATATGAGTATATGAGTATATGAGTAAAATTTGTTTCTTTCGACAATATAAGGCGGCAAACGTGCCAAGAAATTTAAACTAAGATCAATATGTCAGCTTTCATATGTACGTTTTAAAAAGATACATGAAGACATATCAAATTATCCCTTTGCTTCTTACTAATATATGTACAGATATAAGTACAGATATAGTATATACTAGTATAACATTCAACCTATAATGATAGGTCATATAACCAACATAATTAAACGTGGAGTAATTATTATGGACGTTGTGAACTACACTGATTTTAGAAAGAGCTTAGCAAAGTATATCGATAAGGTAGACACTGATAAAGGCCCGATATTAATTACAAGACAAAATGCTAAACCGACGGTATTAATGAGTTTAGAAGAGTTTAACTCGTATGAGGAAACACTGCATCTTTTAAGCAGCCCTACCAATGCCAAGCGTCTCAGACGCTCTATTGCTGATGCTAAAGCTGGTCGCTTGATTGAACGTGAGATTGATGCCAAAGATATGCCACTCACTTTTGATGATGAGGTAGACGCTTGATACTATCTTGGACGGAAGACGCGTGGGAGGACTATGAGTACTGGCAAAGAACCAGTAAAGAGAAAGTCAAACAGATCGGTAAGCTGATTAAAGCCATCAAACGTGACCCATTTAAGGGTATTGGCAAACCTGAACCACTCAAACATGACCTTGCAGGCTACTGGTCTCGTCGAATTGATCAAGAGCATCGGCTGGTTTATGAAATTCAAGATGATGCGATCATTATCGTCCAGTGCCGTTATCATTACTAAGCAAAGGTATAACAGCTCAAAAAGTGCCTGATTTATAATTAGGCACTTTTTCATAGTGATAGGTAGTTAGTTAATGTCCAGAAACGTTCTTTAATTCTTGAGACATCTCAGCAATCAACTGACGCGAGTACTTAGCCACGATTTGTATTTCAGAATAGCTATGGTCAACCTTTAAGAGACTTGCGATGATTTGACGCTTCTTAGTAACGGGTCTACGGCTTCTATGTTTATTTTCTGCTTTAGCCTAAGTAATTTAAAAATACCCTAGATATTAAAAACCTAATCTATATGACAAACAAAAAAATGCCTCTGGGAGTTGACTCCTAGAGGCATTTAGTTTTTAATGTAATTAACGGTTACAGTGTGCGTCAACACGCTGTAACGAACAAATAAGCATCTGAAGTGCGTTATTTGAACAGCATTAAATGCCCGTATAAGTGCATTTTATCTTAAAGTCTGCTCAATATCAATATACCTACCGTATACTTATTCGCTCGTTACATCCTCGTGCAGCTCTCTCTGTAATTGTTACCCGTCAAATGGGTGGCAGGCCTCGGCGACGACTGCGTTTGACATAAGGGTGAGCTCCCTACAGGGGTGACTAGACAAAGGATCAGAGCAACGCAATGAGTGGTTACTCGTGCATATCGTAGCGGTATATTGGGTTTAGGCCCTTGCTAGCGTATGACAGCACAGTAGCGGTTAAGAGCGTGTCTAGGCGGTGCTATCAGCCGTAATCTTAACAACCGTAGCTTGATACAGTGATACGGTCTTGATGACGCGATGGGCGATGAAGTCGGCATGACTAATCACATCAAATCCAAGGAATGCACTAAAGCGATTGTGAGTATTTTATCTACTCATAATCGCTTTAGGGTGAGTGTTCCTTGAAATCTGCTCAAGGCTCCAAAATCAGCATAAATTCACTTAGGCTAATTTAAGTAGTATATAGCCCACTCGGCTATATACTATAAGAGTCCAGAGAAAAATTTAGAATAGTTAATATACAACAATCACTTATTCAGTGAGTCGATATTGTCATGGTTGATTCATAAGCTTAGTGTGAATAGAACGAGATCTATGTCTTGGGCAAAGTATCTTTCACACTCATAACTGTTCTTTATCTTGAAATTCTAATTAAACTGAAACCTCGAATACTTTTATTTACTCAGCATCCAAAGCATTATCTTTGTTTTGAATAAGTATCAGAGCATCTTGTGCTTTCTTAAGTTGATCTTGTAACAGAGTCACTTGTTCTTGCTCCGATAGGTGATGGCTTGATAGCTCGCTATACTGCTTATTCAGTACGCTATGCTCAGCTTCAAGCTTAGCCTGTGTTTGGGTCAGCTGATCGTTGAGTCCTGATAGCTTATCGCGTTCAGCGATTATGGCCTTTAACTCTCCTTTCACTTCTGCTGTAAGATTCGTTATCTCGTTGCGCTCAATAACGACTGTCTTTAGCTCATCCTTAGTTGCTGTCAGTTCTGTTTGCAGACGCGCGATCTCTGCTTTATCGCTATTAGCAGTGGCTTCAAGCGTGGCCACTTTTGATAAGTTGACGTTAAGCTCTTTTGCTTGCTGATCAAAGCTGCTGCGCAGCTCTGCAAGTTGCGCTTGGGCTGCATCTGTTTTAGCTTGCTCAAGCTCAAGCGCGTGCTGAGTATCACTGAGCGTCTGTAACAACGTGTCACGCTCAGCAGTCACTTGAGCTGTACTGATTGCCGCTGCCTCTGCCGTTGCTGTCACCTCATCGAGCTGTGCCAACAAATCGGCTTGTTCACTCTCTAGGGTCTTAACCGCCTCTTGCGCCTCGTCTGTCTCAGCTTGTGCCTTGGCCTTAATACCATCTAACGCTTCACGCTCTTTCACCAGACGATCATTAGCCATATCAATAGCCGTCTGCCACATATCAGCCCCAAGCGTGTGCAAGCGTTCAGTGATACCGCTAGGTAAATCCACTTGTTGTAGCTCTTGCTCTTCCTGCTGTTCTCGCTTCCAACTCTGCATCGCATCACTAATGGTAGTGAATGAGCCACCGCCTAGCGCCTTACGCACCTCTGCCAGTGTCGGCTTGATCCCTTGCTCCTGTAATCGGTCAGCTGCTGCATGAATATCTTGTGTGGTGAGTGCCATGATTTTGTATTCCTTGATAGTGTATTGTATTATATTGTATATAGTATAATACAATATACAACATACTACAATGCAAGGTGTAAAAAAACCCCAAGTCGTCTTGAGGTTATAACTTGTTGGCTAAGACTTAATGATCAGTTAGGTATTCTTCTAGGGCATCATTGATCATGTCCTGATAGTTACCGCCTGTCTGCTTGGCTCTGTCCTTAAACTTAGCAAGAATGCTTGGGCTGATAACACTGGCTTCTGTAGTAAGCGTTTGTGGTTTGATACTGCCACGGATCGCGCCTGACCAGTCGGTGATTTCTGGAATGTCCGATAGATCAATGTCGTCATCGCTAAGCGTTGCTAAGTACTCTAAGTCCGCTTGCTGCTTAGCCGTTAATGGCGGCAACTTATCTATGTGATAACTAACCTTGTTCATATTGTCTCCTTTCAATCTTTGTGGCACGCCTGGCAGAGATAATGCGTATAACCTCAGGCCATAGATTTCAAACACTGCAAAAGCATTGGCCTTTGACTCTTAAGTAAGCCATATATCATAATTGGTAGTAAACATAGTAATTACTTACCTTGACTGACTTTTGGTAAGTAGCTCTCAAGCGCTTTGTTTGGCTTGTTAAAGCTTTCAGGCTCCCGCTGTATGATGTTAATCATTTCACGCTTAAAACTATCAGTACTCATTTTACCGTCATAGCTTAAACCTGGGTGATCGTTATAGTCGTTCATAAACTGCACATTATCAACAATTGATTTGATCTTATCTTCTGACAATTTACCGTCTTTACCAGCAATTTTATCTAATAACTTTTTGTGAAATTTGAGCTTTAAGCCTTTATAGCCCTTCCCTCTTGCTTTTTTTTGATACTCTACACTGACTTTATAATTCGTATTTTCATTTATATCGTTGATAGCTGTTTCAATAACATATCTTCGCAACTCACTAAATTGCTTATACTTATCTTTAACACACATTACGTGTTTAAACTCTTCTATCGTAAACTCTTTGCTGTACTGGTATTGATTAACCCACATTACCACCAATTCATACATTTTTATTGAATGAATACTCGATAACTCACCTATTTCTAATAGCTTGTATTTAGTGAAATTAGCTTTAAGTTGCGTCAAATATGGCAGTATTTTATTTGCGAATGATAATACGACTTCTCCGTTATCTGGATCATAAACAATACTACTAACAAGCCTTGTTTGAAGCGTTTTATTCTCGGGCAAGCTCATAACAATATCGACGTCATATAAACGTTTGCTTGCGTTCTCTATGTCACGATAAACATTCTGTTCGTTCTTAGACTTCTTACCAAAAAACAATGATTTAATATCATCAACTGTTACTTTATATTCTGTGTCTTGCGTGACATTTGGTGCATCAGGCCTACTGTCAATTTGACTGATACAAGCAAGCATGAGCTCTTTATCCGTCTTTTGCATTGTGTACGTTGCTAGGATTAAATCATTTGACTGAACAACTAAGTTATTTTCCATTTCAACTCTGCGCCCATAGTTACATTTAACAAGATCTTATCATAAAATAGAGTTATAAAAAGAGTGTTTTTTATTTATCTCTGTTTTCTGCTCATTTACTCTGTTTTCTGCTCATTTACTCTGTTTTCTGCTCATTTACTCTGTTTTCTGCTCATTTACTCTTTTTCTTTCTTGTAAGCTATTGATTTTAAAGGTGAAAAAAGGCTCTTAAACAGGAGTAAACAGGAGTAAACAGGATCAAATAAAAACCCTTAAAGAAACGGGTGATAAAATTTTCTGTGGATAAGTGAAAAAACATCACTTAAACCACGTAGCTTGCCTAAGCAACTTATCCCTCAGTAATCGTTTTTTTAAGGATGAGATTAAGGACTAAATCCTCGGCTAGGTGTATTAGTTCTACTCACTTGATACTGATAGGTCTCTAAACCACCCTGTAGTGCTCTGTGTTGGCTTTCAGACAGCTCTTTGCCATATTGCTCAGTAAACGTCTCTAAAGTGGCTTTAAGAGCCTCTGAGTAGGTTTTACGCTGGGTTGTTGGTAAGGAGTTGACATCACGCAATGCAAGTTTGAATTGCTCACAGGTTTCATTTAAGGTATCTGCTAAATGTTCTTTGGCAAGCCCTCTTGCCTCAGTTGGGTAGTTATCCTGATTGATGTAATCCGTTAATTCTTCTATATAGCTGAACGATGACATGGTGTCCCGAGTCATTCTCCCTACCTCTCCTGCGCTACCGCCCAGCTCGTCGATGTTACTGGTATTCAATGCCGCTCGTTTTTGATCGAGATTGTCTCTGAAGTCTGTAAAATGCTTGATAAGCGCTAGATACTGCTTTCGTTCAGCATTAGGATCACGCAACAGCTTAATAATGGCTTTGTTGTTTTCAACCAGCGTGTGATCAAAACGTTTGGCCACTTGGCGTAAGTGCGCGGTAAATTCCACCGCTTTATCGTGGTCCTCAATACCATGGCGCTGTGCAAACTCGCTAAGTTGCGCCACTTGCCGCTGATCAAATTTATCAGGGGCGTCATCCGCGGTTTCTCCTTGAGCCCATCTGATAGCCATATCATCACGATGACGTTGTATTAAGCGCATGGCTAGGTGCAGCTTCATACGTTCAACATACTCAAAGATTCTCTCATCTTCAAAACGGTTTGCTCGAGTGTCTCGATCAATTTGTCTTTGCTGTCGATCAAGTCGAGCAGCTCTTGCTCGTCGTGCGTCGTCATCGAAGGGGTTGGGGACTGGTTTTGCTCGCTCTGCAATGCCTTGATGGATGCCCTGAGCGACTGATTCGCTGTTTGCAGCTCTTTTTGAGTTTGCACTAATCCACTGTTTTGAGAGATCAATGCGTTGTTGTGCTTTTTGGCTTCTTCGGTCTGTTCCATTAATCCACTTTGGTAGGTTTTCACATCGCTCAGCTGCCCAAGCAACGCCTCGTTTTGCGTCTTCAATGCATCGTTTTGTGTCGTCAACTCGATCTGCTGTTCTGTTAGATTGTTCTGTGCAGTACGTAATGTCGTGTTCTGAGCTTTCAATAAGTTGTTTTGTGAGGTCAGCTCGCTGTTTTGTGCCTCCAATGAGTCTATGTAGTCTTGCATTTTGCTCAGTTGCCCGAGTAAGTCCGTCTCTAAGTTGTTTGATTCGTCGCTCATGGTCTGCCTCCTGTTTGATATGGTTCTCAGCAACCAGTTTGTTGCGTGCTTTGATTGCTCGGTTGGTATTGCCTTTTTCGGTCATGATGCCTCGGCGCTCCATTGCCGTTGCATGAACGCCCATTTTGATGGTGGGCTGCTGATCAAGCCCCTGATCTTTATAACTGCGTGCATCCATTAGCGGTAGATTGTGCTGTGCTAACACCTTGTTGGCGGTATCTACCCACATCTCACGAATGCGCTTAATTTCTTTCATTGATGACGGCAGACCATGTTTTTTACGTTTTTTATTAGACCACTCAAACGGGGTCTTAAGGTTTGGGTCAAATGCCAAGGTTTTATTGGGCCCAACGATGGGCGCTCGAGTGGTGACTAAAATATGCGCGTGAAAATTGCGCGGATCAGGATTTTTCTCCCCTTCGCGCAGTCGCTTAGAGCTGGGTTTAGCGTCAGGATCAAAAGGCAGCTTCATCACTGGACGGTGAATACAAACATCAGCAATCACGTCCATATCATCAACCAGCTTTTGGGCAAAATCTATTGCCAGTGAATGGCGATCTTGCTCAGACAACTCATAAGGTAGATTAATCAGCCACTCACGCGCCACTCGACTGTCCGAACGAGTCTCTGCTGCCTCAGCCAAATTCCAAAGCATCTCTCTATCGACATTCACACCTAGTGCTCTTAGCGCAAATGGCAAAACGATATCACTACTCATGACGCCAGACTTTTTACTATAGTCGTGGGTCTTACCGTATTTAACATCATCAAGAATATCACCAGCACGATAGGCGGCACACGCCACAGCAGATTGCCCTGCTTTTCGAGAAATTGCTTTAGTGTCGATATGAACCATTGTCATAATAAGCGAGCCTAATCTTGAGTTTTTTGCACACCACGTCTTTTGTGGTGTGCGGGGTTTGGGGTTTCCCCAACGAAGAAGGATTCAAAATTAAGATAGTAACGAAGTGGATAGATTAAATTTTGAGTCGTTGCTTCGCCCTTAGTCAGGGGGACGCCACCATTAAATACTAAAATAATATATCTAAGATGTCTGATGCGGTTGTGTTAAAGCTTACCACAAGCGATTGAATGATAGTGAGGTGCTTGCTATGCTGAGTAAAATTTAATTGATAAGGATAAATCTGATGTCAGTATCTAATAATAAAGCGCCTGTGT
>NZ_VKLR01000003.1:0-52338 GCF_007280595.1 Psychrobacter sp. YGAH215
TCAGGCGTGCAACCTATCTTTGGCGCTATGGCTTTGATGGCTGACCAGGTGGATGGGTAGTCGTCTTTAGCTTCAATTAGCATACGGACGGCGCGCTCTTTCATTTCAGGGGTATAGTTTCGTGTTTTCATTGTCGTATTCTCTCAGAAAGTTGAGTCTCCGACAATCTCGGGGCGGTTCATAGCAATCACACCCTTTTATTTTATCTGGCTTTCAACCTAAACAAGTAAAATAAGCAATTATTCAGCAGCGATAACGGTAATCTCGACCAATAACTCAGGACGAGCCAATGCTGATTCACCGCATGCACGCGCTGGTGGCTGGACGCCTTCAAACCATTTATCCCACACCTCATTCATTGCGGCAAAGTCTGACATACTTTTTAGCCAGACGGTTGCGGATAGCAGCTTTGATTTGTCACTACCAACTTCTTGCAGCAGTTTTTCGACTTTCTCTAAGCATGTCAAGGTTTGGGCTTTGATATCCTCTTCGCTATTACCCACTTGACCGGACAGATAAATGGTTTGGTTATGAATCACAATCTGACTCATACGTTGGTTACTATGCAGCTTTTGCATGAATTATTATCCTTAATTTTTAATGTTTCAGTTCTTTCAAATACCTGAACTGTCAAATATATAAACAGTTCAGATTTTTTTAAACAGTGCTTAGCTAGGAGTTAGCGAGAAAAACGTTCAGCGCTAAAGGGTTTAATATCAACCAATAATGGCTTGTCATGAATCATCTCCTCTACCAGACGACCAGTCATGGGTCCTAAGGTAAAACCCTGATGGCTATGACCAAAGGCAAACCATAATTTGTCGTGCTGCGGCGCAGGACCGATGACTGGCTTCATATCCGGCATGCAAGGACGTGAGCCCGCCCAAGCTTCACTCTCGACGGCATCTTCTAGCGGCAGAATTTTGCGCGCGAGTTTTAATACGGTATTTAATTGGCTAAAATTCTTTGGCGCATTCATGGTGGTCATCTCAGCACCAGTGGTGATGCGGATACCTTGCTGCATCGGACCCATCACAAAACCCTTATCCATATCAAACATACTATGGTTGATGGTGTTTTTTTCCGTGACTTTAAAATGCTGATGATAGCCACGCATTGGGAACAGCGGCAAATCATAACCAAGCGGTTTGATTAAATCGTTAGACCAAGGCCCAGCAGCAATGACTAATTTATCACTATAAAAAGTGTCAGTGTCGGTAACAACTTTCCAGCCATCTGCTTCTTGGACGATTTCATTGACACCGCTTTCTTTGATGGTACCACCCATTTCTTGAAAGTTTTTTGCGTATGATTTCACCAATAAGCTCGGGTTTGACACTTGCCAAGAGTTTAGCCAATGAATCGCGCCAACGAACTCATCAAAATTGGCGCTTGGTTCCATCGCTTTTAATTCGTCAAGCGTCAAGACATTGTGCTCAACGCCCTGATCACGGTCTTTGATTGCAGCATCAATAGCTGCTTTAAACGTCTCTTCAGAGCGATGCAACTGCAACCAGCCTTTGCGGCTAATCAAATATTCAGCGCCAGACGCTTCAATCATGGTTTGGTGTTCACTGGTGCAATGTTCAATCAGTGTCTGCCACTCCGCTTCGATTTTTTTAATTGAAGCTGGCGTCGAGTATTTCCAATACTGCAATAACGCTTGATGATAGCGCAAAATCGCTGGGATTCGATAGCGAATATCAGTGCCTTGATTTGGCAATACGCGTATCATTTCAGTCAGCTGGCGTGGAAACGGATGGGTATGAATCGCCTCGCGCTGAATCAAACCAGCATTGCCATATGAAGTCTCAGAGCCCGGTAGTTTTTTGTCCAATAGTAAAACTTCAGCCTTATTTTTTTGTAAATGCCAAGCAGCTGAGGTGCCGACCATACCTGCACCGATAACGATCACTTCGTAGCGCATAACACGTCCTTTTTTAAGATTTTAATACAGAATATCAAAGTTGAGAAATAACAGATAAGGGAGTAATAGTAACGCATTGCGCACCAGATTAAACCCTTATCATAGAAACATTTTTTCTATTCCATACTTTTGGTTATGCTTTTAATTGAAAGCTATTTCTGACAGGAATAATGTAGAAATTATTAAGAAATTAGACCTATTTTGGCTAATCAAAATGCAAGGAATAAACCAATCACCACCAAATTGGATCCTCACTTGCTAGTGTTTCTAAAAGCTTCTTGCCAGTCTCAACCGTCAACTTATCGGCAGGTAGCTCAGCGATGAACCGTGACGGCTTATCAAAGTAACCCGAATAGCTTGAGAAATACTCGGGCGCAGTTAAAAATAATCTGCTCTTAGCACGGCTACAAGCAACATAAAACAGCTTACGCTCCTCCTCTAACTCTTCAAAATCACTGAGCGAGCGATAGTGCGGCGTCATACCATCGACGAGAGAGTTGACAAATACCACTGGCCATTCAAGCCCTTTGGCACTATGAATGGTAGAAATGGTAACTTTATCATTACTATTTTCGTCTTTTTCAGGCTCGCCTGCGGTAGCAACTGAATCATTGGGCGGATCGAGGGCAAGATTTTCTAAGAATTTATCGAGGCTGTCGTACTCTGTTGCTAGGTTTTTAAGCACACGAAAATCTTCACTACGCTCGCGCCAATTCTCTTCAATCGTTTTTAATACAGGAATATAAAACGCTAAAATTCGCTCAATTACTATTTCCACTGACTCTGCCTGACTGGCTTTGGTTAAAGTCGTATGCAATGATTTAAGCTGTGGGCTTTTCTTTGCAAATGATGGTGCTAATAGCGGCTCGAAAGTGTTGTTGTTAACATTATTATTAACATTGTTATCGGCATTAATCGCTTGGGTTAAGCGCGTCGCCGTCACTGCTCCTACTCCTTTAAACAAGGTTAAAATACGGTGCCATGCAATGGTGTCATTTGGGTTATAAAGTATTTTGACAAAGGCTAAAACGTCCTTGATATGACGCCGCTCAATAAAGCGAATGCCGCCCACGACGATAAAGGGTATATTGCGTTCCATAAATTCAAGCTGAACGTAGTTGGATTGAAAAGATGTGCGGCACAAGACAGCAAAGTCCTGATAATCATAATCTGGTTTTAATTCGATGATTTTATCTGCAATATATTTAGCCTCTTTTGTTTCATCACTTAAACGGCGAAATATTGGCTTGATGCCTTCTATAGATGCGCCCGAGTACAATTGCTTTTGATAGCCCAACGTAATTTGCGCCGATAAAGCATTGATATAATCCAGCACCGCTGGCGTACTGCGATAATTTTGCTCTAATTTAATCAGTTTTGCTTCGGGGTAGCTTTCGCCAAATAGTAAGATATTTTCATAATTGGCACCGCGAAAAGCATAGATGCTTTGGTTGTCATCACCAACGACCATCAGCGATACCGACGCCGGCGCACAAATCAAATCTATCAGCTCTTTTTGCGGAATATTGGTGTCTTGATATTCATCGACCATGACATAACGATAGTGCTGTTGTAGCAGCTGACGAAAGGTATCATTGTGCTTTAGATGGCGCACCACTTGGCTGATGATGTCATCAAAATCATATAAATGATTGGCGCGCTTATATTCATGAAAGTCGACCGCCAATTGCTCAATAACTGGAATATGCACGGCGATATCAGGATAACTATTCTCGATTAAGTCGCGAATATGAATGCGCCGATTTCTAGAGGTTGAAAAGATATTTTGCAAGGTTTTTTTGCGCGGAAACGCCTGATTGGTTATTTTGGTCGGATACTTTTTTTCTTTATTAATTAAATCGATGGCATCTTCACTATCGCCGGTATCTAGAATCGTAAAGCGCGGATTGATACCAAGTAGCCCAGAATATTGGCGCAATAACATATTGCAAAATGAGTGAAAAGTGCCGCTAGTGATATCATTTAGCGCCTTACCATTTATGTGACTATCATCTAGACGGCTTGCCAGCAAAGTTCTAGCGCGACTTTTAATTTCATTGGCCGCCTTGCGAGTAAAGGTTAATAGCAAAATCTCTTTTGGCGCGACGCCATTTTCTATCAAATAGCTGGTTCTATAAGTCAAGGTTTTAGTTTTACCAGAGCCTGCACCGGCGATGACCAATACTTTGCCCTCAATAGTCGTGGCAGCCAACAACTGGTTAGGGTTCAGCTCACGAGCGTAATCCACTTGTAACCCTAAATGACTGGCAAGCCGTTGCTCTAATATTTCAGCATCCGCATTTATCAAGTTGGCCTCGAGCTTTTTAATCGCCTGCTCAAGCCGCGTCAGCTTGGGTTTCATGTCAACGAAATTTTGCGGATAATTATAATGGTGGGTAGCAAAAATGGTGGTCATTATTAACAATTGCCTTTGGTGTGGTTTATCGTGCTGGCTATTGATGATAGCGCAGCAGCATGCATCATCATTTATAGGTAGTAGCTTATCATAATAGACAGGGCGCTGAAGGTCATTGATAACGAACACTCATATGAAACGATGATATTAAAGGTTGGTATTAAACAGGTTACTAAGTATTGTGATTGAGCGTAAAAATTAAAATAGCAAGCACAACAACCTCACCCATTTTGGCTGAAATTTGCTACAATATGCCCAATTTTGAGTTCCTATTTTACCAAGCTTTATACTGACTACATACCAAGTCTGTTATTGCCTGATTTTATTAATATATTGAGAGCATGTTATGGGTTTTAATTGCGGCATCGTCGGTCTACCAAACGTGGGTAAATCCACCCTGTTTAATGCCTTGACCAAAGCGGGTATCGCCGCTGAAAACTTCCCTTTTTGCACCAAAGATCCCAATACCGGTATCGTACCTGTGCCAGATCCACGCCTAAAAAAATTGGCTGATATCGTCAAGCCCGAGCGCATATTACCGACAACGATGGAATTTGTCGACATCGCAGGTTTGGTTGCTGGCGCCTCAAAAGGTGAAGGTATGGGCAACCAGTTTTTAGCTAATATCCGCGAGACCGATGCGATTGCCCACGTGGTACGCTGCTTTGATGATGACAACGTCGTCCACGTTGACGGCCGCGTCAGCCCTATCGACGACATCGAAACCATCAATACCGAATTGGCATTGGCCGATTTAGAGGCCGTTGAGCGCGCTATTACCAACTTAAGCAAAAAAGCCAAAGGTGGCGATAAAGACGCGACGGCTATGCTTGATGTGTTCAAAAAAATCGAGCCATTATTAGCAGAAGGTAAAGCCGCCCGCGGTGCTAACCTAGACAAAGACGAGCAAAAACTGATCAGAAGTTATGGTCTGATTACCTTAAAGCCAACCATGTATATCGCCAACGTGAGCGAAGATGGCTTTGAAAATAACCCATATCTAGATGCGGTGCGCAACTATGCCACTGGCGAAGATTCTATTGTCATTGCCCTATGCAATCAAATCGAATCTGAAATTGCTCAGCTTGATGAAGATGACAAGAAAGACTTCCTAGCTGAAATGGATATGGAAGAGGCTGGTCTTGATCAAGTGATTCGCGGCGGTTATGATTTGCTTGATATGCAAACGTATTTTACGGCTGGCGTCAAAGAAGTCCGCGCTTGGACAGTCGCTGTTGGTGCCACAGCCCCTGAAGCTGCTGGTGTGATTCATACCGACTTTGAACGGGGTTTTATCCGCGCTGAAGTCATTGCGTATGACGACTTTGTCGAGTATAGCGGCGAAAAAGGTGCAGCTGCTGCTGGCAAATCACGTTTAGAAGGCAAAACCTACATCGTGCAAGATGGCGATGTGATGCATTTCCGCTTTAACGTTTAACGTTCAACGTTTAATATTTACAAGTACAAGCGGATTGCGTGTTTACACAGTCTTAGTAGAGAACAACCAAAAGCCAGCTTCAACGCTGGCTTTTTTTATTATAATAAAGGGAATAACGTTAAAGTAATTAAATTCTCTAAAAGCAAAAATAAAATAGAATGATATAAATAACGGACGATAAATGATGACTGTTTCTGTTAATCAAACCACGAATTCTAGTGACCATTGGGCAAAACTATTTAGTGCGCAGCGTTTAGGCAGTCATAAAAAAGCTCCTGCCGAGGACAGCGCACGCTCCTCCTTTCATAAAGATTACGACAGACTGGTATTTTCACACTCCTTTCGTCAGCTGAACCAAAAAACCCAAGTTCATCCACTGACCAATCAGCTCGGTATTCATACGCGCTTAACACACTCGCTCGAAGTTTCTTGTATTGGTCGCTCTTTGGGTATCATGGCGGCAGAGAAGCTGCATGATAAGTTGGGCGGCGGCTTACCGAACGGTGTCGCGCCCGCTGATGTCGGTGTCATTGTCCAAGCAGCTTGCCTTGCCCATGATATTGGCAACCCACCGTTTGGTCATGCGGGAGAGTACGCCATTCGTGACTGGTTTATGCATCCTGACCGTAAGCAAATCTTGCAAAATCTGAATAATAACGAGCAATTAGATTTACTGGCTTATGAAGGCAATGCACAAGGATTTCGTATATTAACCCGAAATGAGCACCACCCTGATTTAGGCGGTATGCGATTAACTTGCGCTACTTTAGGCGCGTTTATGAAATACCCTTGGCTTGCGACCCATAGCAATCCCGTTTATCAAGACAGCTCTATTGATCAAAATAACCGCATTTACCAAGGCAATCACACCACTAACATGCAAAAATTTGGCTGCTTTTATAGTGAGGCAGCGCAGTTAGAGCAGTTGGCAGAAACGTTAGGCTTGCCATATTCAAAGCAGCACGATGGCTTTGCTCGTCATCCGCTAGCCTATTTATTAGAAGCGGCAGACGATATTTGCTATGCGCTGATAGATTTGGAGGATGGCATCAATTTGAATATGCTAAGCTATGCAGAGGTTGCGGCGATTTTTTATGAGCTGATTGGTGAGCGCCCTGATACGCTTATTCTACCCACTCAAGTGTCAGTCAGACAGCGTTTGGCATCGCTGCGGGCACGGGCAATGATGCGTTTGGTCAATGCCGTCACCGATGCCTTTGTAGCCAATAGTGATACTATGTTGGCGGGGATGCTACCAGGCAGCTTGTTTGCGCACTGTGAGCCGAGCGTACAAAGTGGCATTAACCAAGCTAAGCAATTGGCACGCGAAAAGATATTTAATCACCCAAGTAAGGTACGCATGGAGCTGATGGCCAATCAATGCTTGCAGCGCCTGCTCGATGCTTTTATGCCACTCGCCTGGATAAAACAGACAAATGAGGCAAATGAAACCAATGCGCCGATAAGCCAAATATCCTTTGAGCAGCAGCGTTTGCTAAAATTACTCCAGCCGCATCTCGATGAACACCGCCGGACTCTAGCAGATAATACCTATGATAATATGCTTAATGTTTTAGACTTTATAACCGGTATGAATGACCATGAAGCCTATCGACTGGCGCAAGAGCTACAAGGACATTGGGGCACCATTGTTTAAACAACATGTTTAAGCAGCTCGTTTAAAAAGAAGTTTAGAGACAATTTAAAACCGAGCCAAACCAAAATTTAAGCAAACCATTAACGATAATCCTCTATTTTATTCGTATTTTCGCAATGAAATGAGTATGATAGACATCTATCAGGTAATTTTGAAATATTATGAGTAGTCGCGAACAAAAGAAACTTCAAACACGGCACGCTTTTTTTAATGCGGTGCTCGATTTGTGTATGACAGGACAGTCTTTTAGCTCAATCAGTCTCAGGCAAGTCACGCGTGAGGTTGGCGTGGTGCCGACCGCCTTTTATCGCCATTTTGATGACATGGAATCGCTTGGTCGCGCCTTAGTCATCGAAGAGTTGGGCGGTACGATGGCAACGTTAAGTGAAAACTTGCAAATTGGGCGCAAACGCAGTTTTGAGCGTCAAATCGCAAAAAGCATCCAAATGTTTTTATATATGGTCAGCGAGCAGCCTTGCTACTGGCAGTTCTTAGTCAGTGAACGCTATGGCGGCTCAGAGGCGGTACGCAAAGCCATCAATGAGCTGATTAAAAAACACGGCCAAAACCTAGCAGAAGACTTAGCGCTACAGCCGGCATTTACCCACATCAATACTTATGATCGTAGACTGTTGGCGGAAGCTGGGGTCAATATGTTTTTTTCTTGGATTATTGACTGGCTCGAGCTAACCTATACGGAAGATCATGATGATGAGGTCGACTTGGCTGAGGTTGAAAAGAAAAAACAGCTGATGCTGCATAATTGCACGCGCCAAGCACAAATGCTGTTTTATGGTGCCTATAACTGGAAATCTACCGAAGAAACCCGTTTAAATGATTAATTAGACTTAGTTTTTGCATGCTATTTATTACTAATTATCTATAACCATTAGAAAATTGGCCTAAACGCCCAAAGTCGCTGCGTTAGCACACGCACCTCTTTGGGCTTTTTTTTATCAGCGTTATTAGCATTGCCATTAGCGTTGTTAGCATCACTGCTGTTTTTATTACCATTATTATCGCTGCTATTTGCTGCGTCGCCATCAGCGGCCGTTTTGCTAATAATAACGGTCGCAAAGCGTTGTCTTGCTTGACCAACCGTCGCATTATCAGAGGCGGTAATAAGTGCCATAAAGGCTTGGCTATCAACCGCTAGTAATGGCGTCAAGGCTTTGCGCTCCTCTTCTTTTACACTACTTAATACGGGCAGTTGCCAAACATCATCGACAGAGCTAAAGGCTTGTTTTGCTCGCAACTCAACGATACTTTGCATTTGCTGGCTGCTCGCACCTTCTACCAAGGCAGCAAACAAAACGGGACTGGCGGTATTAATATTAATGGGTAAATAATATGGCACCGCCGTGATATAGGGACGCAGTGTCGCTAATACTTGCGCATCAACGCCCTTCACCTCTGCTAATTGATCGATACTAAGCAATGCTTGGTTGGGTAAAGCTGTATCCGCTCCGCGATTGGACTGCTGAGCATATACCACATTTTCATCACCGCCATCTTGGTAGACCTCGCTGTCGGCATCTTGATAATCAAGTATCGCAACGGCGGTATCAGGCTCTAAATTTAGCTGTGTAAGCAGCCTTTGAAAAACGGCCAAGGCAGCAGTATCGACAGCGCCATTATGATATAAATTATTAATATTAAAACGACTGCCCTCATCGCGTAATTCGATGTCGATACTATGTCCGCCTAGGGTGTAAGGCGGTATTGGCTGCGCCCAAATATCCTGCGCGCTATCAGTATCATTTAATTTGGCATCAGCACGAATCAAGGTAACCGCCAATTGCTGACCTGCATTAATATCTTGTAAGAGTTGGTTTTGGTCAAACAATAAGCCGCTACGCCGAATGGCAATCTTTTGGCTAGCAAGCATTGCCCCTGCAACCACAGTAATACTAACCACCAATAATAAAATAGTCAGCAGCGCGACGCCACGTTGCGAATCGGCTTTCATAGAGGTTATAGGCATCGTTGGTAACCTAGTTGGCATAAATAATTTCTGTCATTGACCAAATGGAGCATTGTCATTATTGCTGCCTGAGTTATTATTTTCTACATTGCCATTGGCTACGTTATCGTTATTGGTGCCGCCATTACTGTTGCCGTTATTGTTATTGTTACTACTATCGCCATTAGGATTGTTAGGCGTATTTTTATGACTGGTATTTGTACTGACATTTGGTATTGGCTGCGGCGTCAGTGCCCATTGCCAAGTGATCGGCATATCCTGATACGTAAAGTTAAGCGCAATCCCTTTTGGTAACAGTATAGTCTCAGACGTTTTATTGGCTGAATTCGCCGTCTGCCCTGATGGTGCGTTATTGCTGAAGTTATTACGATTGTCTTTATTGGGAAATTTGGTGCTTAATTCAGGTAAATAAGCTTGCCAGCGCCCAGCCGTGACGCCTTTAAGCAATACACTATCTAAGCTGATGCTGTCACTGCCAAGACTGGTATATTGACGACGAATTAAGCCCTCATCAGCAAAAATGTATTCGATATGCTGCAAACTCGCGCTGCTTTGATAACGTGGGTCAGGGTCGGCAAAACGCACAAAGCTGATACGTGCGCCGTCTAGAGTCATAAAAGGTTCGGGCGCTGGTGCGTTTTCTTGATTGCTATTGCTGGCGTTGTTATTACTACCATTGTTATTTGCGGTATTATTGGTTGAGGCGTTATTGGAAGAGGCGTTATTAATTAAAGAATTAGCACCCTGCGTATCCACTGCCTGATAAGGAATCATTTGGTTCATATCTTGCTGTAATTGCAAATAGGCATATTGCAAAACCGCTAAATTATCCGCATGAAACTGCGCCCGTTCACGCGCACGGTTAACACCATCAAATACTTGCCAGCCTGCCACTGCTAACATGGCAAATATCGCCATCGCCACCATCAGCTCAAGCAAAGTAAATCCATGATTTGATTTCATGGATTGCCTCTATCTGGCGTTAGACCGCTCAAATCCAAACTACCAACCTCCTGCTCAGCGTTACTTAACATCACGTTGATATCCGTCACTGCGCTGCGTGTTTGTCCGTCTATAATGGGCGCAACAGCGATATTTACTTGCTTTAATGCAGGTGTGATGGCATCGGTGGCAGTCATTGTCACTTGCCAATCACGACCTTGGGCATTGATGGTTTGTGTTTTGTTAGCCGTCAGCCACGTATCTTGAATATGCAAGTCCGCTGCCGCGTTTTGTGCGACAAACTGCGCTAGCGTGCGAGTACGTAAAACATCAACTGAGCTTAAATACGCACTACTCGCACGGCTCGCGGCAACGGCAACGACGGCTAGAATCGCTAAAGCAACCATGACTTCAATCAGGGTAAATCCTTGCTCATGCCTTGATATAACAGGCTTTGGATTTGTGTAGGTCGATTTGGCTTTATCTTTGTTAATCATCAGCTACAGCCCTTGTCCTATCGAGACACTACCATCGGGCATAATCGTAATCACCTCACCCACCAAACGCGAATTATGACGCACCTCAATCGTCACCGGCGTGGCCTGACCTGTGCCAAACCATAGTACTTGCGGTACGTTTTGGTCGGTAAACCATGGCTGCAGTGCTTGTGTTTGGCCTGCGGTTGTTTGCCTCCCTGCATCTAGGCTTTGCACGCTTAAACTCATGCCAGCAGGCAATTCAGGCAGACTAACTTCTGGCTCAATCTCCCAGCTTGGTGTGGGCACTTTATCTGAAGCAGCACCTGACATACTCGTCAAATCTGCCGACAACTCCATGGCGTTCTTAGGCGTACTGTCTCCAACAGAAGAAGTGGCAGCCTGAGTTTGATAGGCAATATACGGGTTTGATAGCGTGACAATGACCGGCGTCATTTGACCTTGTTTATCGGCTTGTAAGCTTAGACCCATGGGCGCCATACGCTCAGCCGATAAAAGCCGTACGTAGCTCAGAGAATCTGTTAAATGCTCATAAAAGGCGCGGTTTTTGCGTGACTCACTACTACCGACCGACAAGCTCATCATGCCAGCAAAGATAGATAGAATAACGACCACCACTACTATTTCTACAAGGGTAAAGCCCGCTTGCCCGATACGGATGTGCGCGTGAGAGACTGTGATTGAAGATATAGAGGAAGTCGGTTTTGACATACAGAAGTCATCTAGAATGGCGTCACCTTATTAAAAATAACGCTATATTGAATGGTATACAAACGACGAAAGACATGACGAGTTACAAAAACTATGACTTCGTACACGTATTAAAAGATAATTTAACGTGTTGCCATACAGAAGATAGCAACACGGACCGTTATAAAATAATAGCTGACTGCGTTTAAAATAGAATAAAAAGCTAGTAATTGGTATTACGGTGCTCTTCTGATTCAGTATCGATTTGCTCTACCAATTCTTGCATATCTTCATCCATGACTTCATCATCGGCCGCTGGATAATGGCTTGGCAACTCAAGCATTTGCTGCACAAAAGCATAACGCAAGGTATCACGGCGACCTAAGTAGCGCTGATAAAAGCTTGAGTTTAATAATCCTGCACCGCCCTGACCCATCGCCCAAATCGAGGACAAATAATCGCGCGTACTTAGACTACTATGCTGCTCTTGAAGATACGCACTGATAATATCAATCAAACGCTTCATGCGCTGACGACGAATATCGTAAAGCTCACCGAACAGGCGGTTCAGACCCGTCACCGATGCCGCCAAACGCTCTTCGATTTGGTTAAGGAGCATGGCTTTTTGCGGATTAAATAGTTGCTGAAAAATCATCCGCGCGACGCCTGCCGACGGACAGTCATCAATACGGTTAATCTCAAACAATTGCTCTTCGTAACGGATAATAATACGCAGGTAGAGCTCATCTTTACTGGAGAAATGCTTATATAAGGTGCCTTTAGCCAAATCAAGCTGGTCTGCCAAACTGTCCAAAGTGATATCACCATCGCCTGACTCAAGTAACAATTGCTCTGCCATCGCTAAGATATTTTCTTCTCGGGCCTTGAACTGGTGCTGACGACTCATAATTTCTCCTAAAAACTGACAATATCATGCATACCACCGTCCCTTTTGTCAGTGTACTGGCAGCACGCTTATAAATTTTATAACGGCTACGCCAATACCATCAAAGGCAATATGCTTATGTTTGCTAAATAGTCATTGATAATCATAGGGTTAAGTTAAGCATCAAAAACACATTCAACACAGAACTACAAGACAAGCCTATAAATGACTGATTGGTCATAGCATAACCATTTTAGTGATACTGTGCCAGTAAATTTTCAAAGTTTTTTGCAGTCAATGCGCCGACTTCCTCGCCACTACAGCCATACATCTCGGCAAGATAGCTTGCCACGTATGGCACGTATGCCGGCTCATTGGGCCTGCCACGTTTAGGCACGGGTGCTAAATACGGGCTATCGGTTTCGATAAGTATTCTGTCTTTGGGCATATTTTTTGCGGCATCTTGAATCATTTGCGCACTTTTAAAACTGACGATACCTGAGAAGGAGATATAAAACCCTAAGTCTAATGCGCGTTTTGCGGTTTCCCAGTCTTCAGTAAAGCAATGGATAATACCGTGTTCAGCGCCTTCTGCTTTTAGGATATCAAGCGTATCTTCTTTGGCGTCACGCATATGCACGACAAGCGGTTTCTTTAGCTGTTGGCTGGCATAGATATGACGCGCAAGGCTAGCTTGTTGCTCTTTTTTATTTTCCGTCGACCAGTAATAGTCCAGCCCCGTCTCCCCTATCGCCCACACGTGCTCAGCATCAGCCGTTTCTATCAAGCGCCCAACTGTCGCTGACTGCAATACGCCGATATCTTCACAAGGATGAATACCGACGCTCATACCAAGATTTAGCGTCTCGTCATTATAAGTGCTGACGATATTGGCAATCTCATCGTATTCAGCAAAATCACACATAATCGCCATCGCACGATTAACATTCGCCTCTTTCATCGCCGCAATCGCGCCGGACAATTGACCATCATACTTGGTTAAATCCAAACGGTTTAGATGGCAATGCGTATCTGTAAACATAAACAATCTCGTTAATAAGAATCAATAAATAAAATTATCTTAAAATATGGATTTGGTAATAGTAATAGTATTAATTGCTCTGATAAGCTGGCTTTTCAAGTCGTGTTTAACAAACGTCTATACAAAGGCTTTTTATCAGAGCATTTTTTTAAAGAATGGTTTTTTTGAATGAGGTGTATTTTAGAGACATCCTTTAATGCAGCGGCACCACACGCATCACCTCTTCTATGGTTGTTAACCCTTCGCTAATACGCTTTGCTCCCGATAAACGTAGCGGCTGCACACCTTCGCGGTACGCTTGCTGCTTCAACGTATCCAAATTGGCATCGGCGGCGACCAGTTTTTTTAGCTCATTGGATAACGGCATAATCTCGTACAGACCAACGCGGCCTTGATAACCCGTATGGCGACAGTGCTCACAGCCCTGCGCCTTATAAACTTGTGTTGGTACAGGCGCGCGCCAAGGCTGCACCAGCTCTTGCCATTGAATGGCTATCTCGCTATCTGGCGTCACATCAAGCGCTTGCTTACAATGCGGGCATAACGTCCGTAATAATCGCTGTGCCATGACGCCCAATATCGTTGCTGAGGTTAAGAACGGCTGAATACCCAAATCATGCAGACGAGTAATAGAGCTTGGTGCGTCATTGGTATGCAACGTTGATAGCACTAAATGCCCCGTCAAAGACGCTTGCACGGCCATATTGGCGGTTTCGGCATCGCGAATCTCACCGACCATAATAATGTCTGGGTCTTGACGCATCAAAGAACGAATACCGTCGGCAAAATGCAAATCAACCCCTGGATTGACCTGCATTTGATTAAAGGCCGGCTCAATCATTTCAATCGGATCTTCAATGGTACAGACATTGACCTGCTCGGTGGCGAGCTGCTTGAGCGTACTATATAAGGTGGTGGTTTTACCAGAACCCGTCGGACCCGTCACCAAGATAATCCCATTTGGATGCGCGGTCAGCTCGTGCCACGTTTCAAGCTGCTTACCCGACAGGCCAAGTTGGGCAAACGAGCGCACCAGTACTTCTGGGTCAAATACCCGCATGACAAGCTTTTCACCAAAGGCAGTCGGCATGGTAGACAGACGCAGCTCAGTTTCTAAGCCTTTGGGCGTACGGGTTTTTAGGCGTCCATCTTGCGGCTTACGCTTTTCTGCCACATTGAGCCGTCCCAAAATTTTAATACGTGCAGTGACTGCCACTATGATGGCAAGCGGCATCTCATAGACACTATGCAGCACCCCATCGATACGAAAGCGCACCTTGCCCGTTTCGCGGCGCGGCTCTAGATGAATGTCGCTTGCGCGCTGCTCAAAGGCATATTGCAATAGCCAATCGACCACTTTGACGATATGTTGATCATTGGCATCGGGATTGGTGTTATCGCCGAGCTGTAACAACGCTTCAACGTTGGTGACGTCCGCTGCCGCACGCTTATGTAGGGAGTTCGCGCCCGCAATCGCTTGCGTGACTTGATAAAACTCTTGCCGATAGCGATTGATTTGTTCAGGATTGATAAAGACCGTACGATAGCTTTTTGATTTAATGAGCTTTTCGATATTGCCATGCCAATCGGTATAAAATGGCTGGTCAGTACCAATAACCACTTCATCAAGCGTCACTTCAATCGGTAAAATGTGCTGCGAGCGCGCATATTCAAACGACATCAGCTGCGTTACCGCCGGTACATCGACCTTTAACGGATCAATACGCACCAGCGGCATATCTGCTTTGGCAGCCAACCATTGATTAAGCCATGCTAGCGTCAATTTATTCTCAGAATTATTATTAAGCGCGTGACCATTTGGCAGCCCAAACTCGCTAATCGTAATCAGCGGATGCTGCGCCTTGTTACGGCGACTGGTAATGACAAGATTATAACCGCGCTGATCAATCACCCTATCTGCCAATAATTCATCTAGGCACCAACGCAAATCAATCACTATCGAATATTTTTGAACAGGCATGGTTGTCTTCTTTTAAAGGTTTATTCTTATGAGATTTAGAGCATTTAGTCGGCAGCGATGTTTACTTTCATTATACTGTGACAATATTCATTATCTGCAATTCACCTGATTCTAGCAATTTAAAACTGACATCAACCGATTTATAGCGCATAACAAATGACGACTCTGTCTCTGTACGTCGATAAGCAGGGCGCGGGTCTTGCGCTATCAAAGCTTTGATAGTATCAAAATCAGATATTACTAACTGCTTTTGAGTTTTATCAATGACTGCTTTAACGGATGAGTGCTTATTTTGCGCATTTTCTTCCGCTGCATTATCTGCACTTTGATTGGCGATAATTTGTCCAAATTGCTCATAAGCCGATTCGGTAATCGTCACGTCCAACAAATGCGGCGCCGAAGGCGCAAAACCGCTTTTTGCTTCAGGCAAGGCATCACTATAAGCCACATAAGGCTTGATATCGATGATGGGCGTCCCATCTATCATATCAGCACCGCTGATAATAAGTAACACTCGACCTTCTACCATCTCAATGCGCTCAAGCTTTACCACAGACAGTCCAAGCGCGGATGGTCGATACATACTGCGACTGGCAAATACGCCTATTTTTTGATTGCCACCCAAACGCGGCGGACGCACTTGCGGGCGAAAATTACTATCATTTTTGTCTTGCTGCTTATTATTGAGTGAATGCTTGTCTTTATCTAACTTGTCTTTATATAAATAGTTATGATGAAACTGCCAACTGATCCAAATATGACTAAAATCCTCCAGTCCGACAAATGCCGCTGGCGTGTCATACGGCGCGAGCATTTCAATCACACTAGTCATAGCCACCAAATTTGGCTGCCTCGGTGCGCCAAACTTTTGTGACAGCGGCGCACGGTGGTAACCGATAATGGGCGATATATGATAGTTAATAGCGGCGGAAGTCTGACAAGTCATAAATCAAGTTCCAAAAGTAAATAGCTGATAATACATGGCATGCGGCAATGATAGAAAATTACTCGCTAACGATATTCCATTTTATCATGGTACAGACAGGCAGCTAGGCGGATTTTTATTTTAAAGTTTGTTATGATGAGCGAGAAATTTATTGAGAATGGCTTGCATTCATAACGCACACGTCTAAAAGTACAAGCAGCAAAGTTTACTTTTACCGGCAGCGCCGTTGTTTGCTACAATCTGACGCCTTATAAAACCTGATAATAATGTTAAAATAACGGTTTTTTATCCGTGTCATTTGCTTAGCATGTCATTTGCTTAATTAGCCTGAACTGATAATTGATAAGCGCTTAATCTTATTCACACTTTTTATTACCTTAAAAATTTTTGTTTACCACCATTTTTAATGGGCGAATACACATTACCACTTACTAACGAGGGCTTTATGTCAAAACTCCGCACCGAAACGGTCACTGAGGTTCATCACTGGAATGACTCTCTATTTAGCATCAAAACCACGCGCGACGATGGCTTACGCTTCCGTAATGGCGAGTTTGCGATGATTGGTATCGTTGTCGATGGTAGACCGCTATTGCGCGCTTACTCGATTGCCAGCCCCAACTACGAAGAGCATTTGGAATTTTTCTCTATTAAAGTTCAAGACGGTCCGCTAACCTCGCGCTTGCAGCATATCAAAGTGGGCGATGAGTTACTGGTCAGTAAAAAACCGACTGGCACGTTGGTCTTAGATGATTTGTTGCCGGGTAAGCACTTATATATGCTCTCAACCGGTACAGGACTTGCGCCATTTTTAGCGTTATCACGCGACCCTGAAGTCTATGAGCGTTTTGACAAAATCATTTTGGTACACGGCGTACGTCAGGTCAAGGATTTGGCTTATCGCGAAATGTTTGAAGAAGAGCTGCCAAACGATGAAATCTTTGGTGAAGAGTTCCGTGAGAAGTTTATCTACTACCCGACCGTCACGCGCGAAGAGTTTAGAAATACCGGCCGTATCACTGATCTGATGAAATCAGGTAAATTCTTTGAAGATATCGGTCTACCGCCAATGAATAAAGACGATGACCGAGTACTTATCTGCGGTAGTATGCCATTTAATGCGGATATCTCTACAATTTTAGACGACTTCGGTCTCACCGTCTCTCCACGTATGGGCGTACAAGCGGATTATGCCGTTGAACGTGCCTTCGTTGGTTAAAAATGAATTTTTATCTTAAATATAATAAATAATTCTTGACGGCTAAAAATAGCCTGCTATAATACGCAGCCTATACAGAGTTAACCTTGTAGCCCAATTCGATATAGTCTAGCAGTAAAGACTTTATCTCCTAACATGCCAGTGTGATGGAATTGGTAGACATGACGGATTCAAAATCCGTTGCCTTTAAAAGCGTGTCGGTTCGAGTCCGACCACTGGTACCATATACGAAACCCTCGCAATCTATCGATTACGAGGGTTTTTTATTGCTTGCTGTTTAAAATTGGCTGTCCTATCAAAAAAAGACCACGCTAAATTGGCTTAGCGTGGTCTTTTTTAACAGTGAATAACAGTGAATAGTGTATTCAATGCTACTCGGCTTCATCTAGCAGCTTATTGACCGCATCTGCCATGTCATCATCTATGATGTTACCTTCTAAATAATCGACTAGCTGATGAATAGTAGTCAGATCCATTTCTCGAATACCCAAACTTGCCAGTTGCTTATTAATAGACGCCAAGCTCTCAGTATCTTCAGGATTATCCAATAACTGCTCATCAAAGCTATCACTGACAAACCAATACATTTTTTCTAACACGCTCTCTCTTCTCGTCAAGGTAGAATAATTATCGCCATGGATAAACAAATTAAAATGATAAGGTATTTCCACCTCATTGATAAAAAAAGTACGCTTACACTCTAGGGTATAGGCTTGTACTTGTTTCTCTTCAGCGCCTTCTGCATCACTTATATCTTCTGCAATCTCTTCTTTTACCAAGCCTTCTAATATTTCGTAACGCCCAACTTTGACTTTGTGATTATAAATAATACAAGCGTCCGCAATCGCATCAAAAATCACCGCACTGACATCTAAGGTATGGTCGTCGATATCATAAAACGCTTTTAAAAAAGGTAAGAACTCTGTGAGCTTGTCTTCTGGCACTTCGGTCAGAAACTGCTGCTCGTAAATGGCAATCATATCTTCAGGTGAATAGGTATTGGCGGTATTGGTCTCATTTCTGCCCGTAGGTTGCAAGGGTATCAGGTTATATGGATTATTATGGGTCATGCAGGACTGCCTTTTTATTGAGGTAAGCGAAAATCTATGTTCTCTATTATCTCTTATTCAGCCACTTTTAGATATATGGTTTAGGCGTTCAAATTAACCATAAAAACCACTCTAAGTTACTTAGAGTGGTTTTTATGCAACCAATACTATCTCAGTTTATTTTAAAAATGAATGTTCGCTAATTTGCCATTTGTACTTTTGGTTGCTTACGAATGCTAGAGCCATCTTTACAACTGATGGTGATACCTGTGAAGCCAAACAGTATCGTAAGCAGCAGCGATAAATAACAGAAAAAGGCATAAGGCAAATATTCAAGTACCGGAACACCTAACGCTTGGCTGATAAATACCCCGCACACGCTCCACGGTACTAATGGATTGATAACCGTGCCCGCGTCTTCGATGGTACGCGATAGGTTTTTGGGGTGTAAATTCAAACGCTCAAAGGTCGGACGAAACGCAGTTCCTGATAATAAGATACTCAAATATTGCTCACCGATCAGCACGTTGATGCTTAAAGCCGCCATTGCGGCGGCAAAGATAGCACGTCCTGAGCTTGTCAGCATATTACGAATACCTAACAATAACGCTGGTAAGATACCCAAAGCACGTAATAAACCGCCCAAACTTAACGCCAATATCACGATAGTCTGAGTAAAGAACATACTTTGCATACCGCCACGTGAGATCATACCCGCCACTTCACCCAGCTCTAAATTTTCGGCGGGCGTATAACCAGCAAATAGATAACCGCCGAGCTGCCCAATACTTGGCGTGCTGTGCAGATAAGTAAGCACTAAAGCGGTCGCGATTGTACAAATGATGGTATAAATGGCATTGACTCGGCATAGTGCTAATACCACTAGCACGACAAATGGTAATACGGCATAACCATGGACTAAGCCGCTATCGACCAATTGTGATTGCAGTAAGGTCACTTGACCTAAATCACCCGTACCCGTCTGGCCAGAGAAATACCAAAATAGCCCAGCTGTAATGAGCCACGCCGGTACCGTGGTATACATCATATTACGGATATGCTCAAACAAATCAATGCCGACGACAGAAGAGGCAAGCGTACAAGTATCTGACAACGGCGACATTTTATCGGCAAAAAAAGCACCTGAAACCACAGCACCAGCAGCAATAGCAACGTTGGCATCAAAGGCATTACTCATACCAATAAAGGCCACACCAAGTGTCGCGGCTGTGGTCAAACTACTGCCTAGAGCGACACCAATAATTGAGGTCAAAACAAAAGCCGAAATATAATAATACTGCGGTGAGATGAGATCAAAACCATAATACATAATGGTAGGAATAGCACCTGACATCATCAGCGCGGCGACCAGCAAACCAATAAAAAATAGTAAATAAATAGCACCAATACCACTGACAACACCCGATGACATCTGCCCCTGCATCTTCTCAAAGCTTAGACCTTTATACATACCAAGGCCTAATAAAACAACGATTGCAAGCATCAATGACAGATGCGGTACCCAGCCAAAGCCGATCATGGTCACACCCATAATCGCGATGACAACGCTGGCAATAATAAAAGCTACCTTGGGAGATAGCTCGGTAAGTACTTGTGGAGGCATAACACATCCTTATGGGGCCATCATATATACTCTGGCGTTAGGGTTGGTTTTGGGTGGGACAAGTTTAATTAGTTGCAAAGATTATTGCCAGTCTCATGACTTACCCAGTAGGCTATCGGTCTTGGCTGCCATGATAAAATCATTGTGATGCAGACCTTTAATGCTATGTGACCACCAAGTGACGGTGACCTTGCCCCACTCTACCAAAATACCTGGATGATGCCCTTCTGCTTCCGCAATGTCGGCAAGCTCATTGGCAAATGCCATCGCTGTGACAAAATTTTTGAATTTATACTGACGCTGTAATTGCTTAATGCCGTCGACTTCGATGAGCGACCAGTCAGGAATTTGTTGTAATAGCTCGCGTGCTTCTGTGTCGTCGACGGTTGGAGCGCCGATACGGCACGCTTCACAGCTGGCTTGTGATAATGTCGTCATGATAATGTCCTTTTAAGTTAACTGTTATTTTTTTAATAACGTTAGGTTTAATACAGTTACGTCCGTGTTAATACTGTTTTTACAGCATCACTTTTACCACATCGTTATTTTAACGATGCTAAATTTTTTAATGTATTAAGAGTTTTTTGGTGCATAAGTTGGTTCAAACAAGCCAAGTGCCATTGCTTGTTTGACCTTGCCCATGATGTCGCTATCGACGATATCGAACAGCGCATCTAAATCATCAATGACATAATAAATCGGCTGAATATGGTCAATGCGATAAGGCGTACGCAGAACATCAAGCAAATCAAATGCGCGGTGTTCTGGCTGATTTTGAGGTTGCTGCTGATGGTGATGGTTGGATTGTTGCAATGTATCGCTACCATTAAGCGCATAAACCGTTTCAGAAGGGGAGCTCAAGATACCGCCGCCATAGATACGGCGATTGTCAGGGTGACTACCTACCAAGCCAAACTCGATGGTAAACCAATAAAGCCGTGCCAAAAACCACCTTTCTTCTTTACTGGCATCAAGACCCAGCTTGCCATAGGTCTCATTAAAAGCGGCAAAAGCAGGATGGGTCAGCAGCGGACAATGGCCAACGATTTCATGAAAGACATCTGGCTCTTCGATATAATCCATGTCTTCAAAGCGGCGGATAAAGGTCGCTACCGGAAAGCGTTTATTTGCTAAGAGCTTAAAAAACTTACCAAAGCTGATAAGTGCAGGAACGGCAGCGGTTTGCCAGCCGGTGGTGGCTTGCAGGATTTGGTCAATGTCATTTAATTGCGGGATATGCGTCGATGGCAGATTTAGCTTTTCTAAGCCTTCTAGATAGGCTGAGCAAGCTCGATTGGGTATTTGCTTAGCTTGACGTGTAAGCAGCGCCTGCCACATGGCATTTTCATCGTCACTATAGTGGATATGACCCTGACTGTCTGGCTGATGCGAGAGGTAAGGTTGCTTCTCAGCGGTTGAATCGCTATGGCTAGCATCATCAGCGCCGAGAGCATTAGAAGACACACTCTTGGCACTGTGGGATTTTTGAATAGTATTGTTAGCTTGTAGGCGTTCCATGCCTGTGTTCCTTTTATTAGCGTTAGTACAGTCGCTTGTCGTCAATAAATCCTCAATTTAAGTATTTTGGATTTACCATCGCAAGCAGTACTTTGCTGATTAAGGACAAGACAAATTCCTTTTGCCCTGCCCATTTATTATACTTATAAACGATTAAGCTAAAACTATGGCGTTTCAGTTTCTGGCTGACCAATCGCGCCGCGTCGGACTTGGTCACGCTCGATGGATTCAAACAAGGCTTTAAAGTTACCTTCACCAAAGCCTTCTTCATAATCGCCTTTACGCTGGATAAATTCGAAAAATACGGGGCTACCAAGGATGGTTTCAGAGAAAATCTGTAGCAATAAGCGTGGCGTACCGCCTTCTGTGGTACCGTCTAACAAGATGCCGCGCATTTGTAGTTCAGCGACATTCTCGCCGTGGTTTGGTAAGCGCTCATCCAGCATTTGGTAATAGGTATCATTTGGCGCTGTCATCAGCGGGATACCCATGTCTCTTAATTTGTCGATGCTAGACAATAAGTCATCACTCAATAGCGCGATATGCTGGATACCTTCGCCATTAAATTGCATCAAGTACTCTTCAATTTGCCCACCGCCCTGCTTTGATTCTTCGTTTAATGGAATACGAATTTTGCCGTCAGGCGCGGTCATCGCTTTACTGGTCAGACCCGTATACTCACCGGTGATATCAAAATAACGGATTTCGCGGAAGTTAAAGATACGCTCGTAGAAGTCGGCCCAATATGCCATGCGACCACGGTAGACATTATGAGTTAAATGATCGATAACCTTGAAGCCAAAGCCTTTTGGATGCTTGTCGACGCTCGGTAGGTATTCAAAATCGATATCATAGATAGAATTGCCATCGCTAAAGCGGTCAATGAGATAAATAAGTGAGCCGCCGATACCTTTAATCGCTGGTAGGCGCAGCTCCATCACCCCTGTAGGCACGTCTACTGGTTCAGCACCGTTTTCGATAGCAAGCTCATACGCTTGCTGCGCATTTTTTACTCGAAAGCCCATGCTACAAGCGCCCGCGCCATGCTCACCTAAGAAATAGCTGCCATGGCTTTTTGGCTCACGGTTTAAAATAAGGTTGATATCGCCTTGGCGAAACAAGGCCACATCTTTTGAGCGGTGATTGGCAATATGAGTAAAGCCAAGGTTGCGAAATAGCGTTTCGACAAGCTCAGGCTCAGGTGAGACAAACTCAACGAAATCAAATCCTTGCAAGCCCATTGGGTTATCAAATAAATCTGCCTTTAACTCTGACATTGTCATCATCCTTAATTTCAATTGGTGGTATACATCACTAAAAATTAGCAAAAAATAAGTTTCATCAAACATTCCTATTGACGAGTGATTTATATTAGATTAGCTTGATTTATAAGACTAATCGTATTTTTCGATTTATTTATCAGGTTTACTTATGAATATCAGTATTCGCCAATTGAGCGCTTTTATCAGCGTCGCCGACAATGGCAGTTTTACCCGCGCTAGCGAGCAGATGCATTTGACCCAATCTGCCGTCAGTGGTTTGATTAAAGAATTAGAATCCAGCCTTGGTATCGTGCTATTTGACCGCACCACCCGCCAGCTGTCATTATCCGTCGTTGGTCATCATTTATTACCGCAAGCGCGACGTATTTTAAATGAGATGCAGCTATTTGAAAATGAAGCCAGTAGCTTGACAAGTTTGGCGCAAGGACAAGTCAGACTTGCGGTGTCGCAATTTGCTGCCTCCTCCATGCCAGCCGTTATTGCTCAATTTGCTAAAGCATATCCAGATATCAGCGTGTCTTTACTTGATTGCTCAGCAGAAAATGTTTTAGAACATATTCAAAACATCGAGGTAGATTTGGGCGTCGGTACTGAGCGTGGCTTTACGGAGCCTGACGATGACATCAGCGCCGATTTATTATATCAGCTGCCGTTTTGTGTGGTAATGCCAGATAACCATGCGCTGGCGCAAAAATCAGAAGTCATTTGGCAGGATTTAGTAGACACGCCGCTTATTACCTTGCAAGGGCCATTTATCGAGCAAGTCACCGCTGAGCTTGATGAGGAAATCGCCAGCCATATTCAGCAGGCGCGCTATAAAGTCAACTTTATGTCCACCGCCCTTGAGATGACCCGCCAAGGTTTTGGCATTACCTTGTGCTTGCCTTATATGCCAGAGGTGATAGATTGGGTAAGCGCCAATGGTTTGCAGATGCGCCCGTTGGCACAGCCGGTTAAAATGCGCCGATTCTTTATTTATCAACGCTCGTCACGCGCTTTATCGCCCGCCAGTATTGCTTTTAAGCAATTTTTGCAAACTTACTTTGCCAGCCACTTTGACGATTTACAGCGGTTTTAATGGCAATCAAAGCACTTATTATTTCAGTTTGGCAAAGGCTAAAATCTGTCCAAAAACTTGCTAATAAACAAAAAAATGCGTTAATTAATCAGTATCGCTGAATCTAACATTGAGTTAATCGCCAAACTGGTTTATGCTTTTTAACGCCTTAACTCATCTCCCTTGTAAGGAAATAAAATGTTTGAACGTATCGATTATTATGCCGGTGACCCGATTTTAGGATTGATGGACAAATTTGCCGCTGACACCAATCCAGATAAAGTAAATTTGGGTGTGGGCGTTTATTATGATGAGGATGGCAAATTGCCTGTCCTTGAATGTGTCAAAACGGCTGAGCAGCGCATTGCTGACCCTATCTCGCCTCGTCCTTACTTGCCAATGGCTGGTTTGCCAGGGCACCGTAAAGGCTGTCAGGAATTGCTGTTTGGTAAAGACGCGCAAATCTTACAAGACGGTTTGGTAGCAACCATCGCCACTATCGGTGGTTCTGGCGCATTAAAAGTCGGCGCAGAATTTATCCATGAATGGTTCCCACAATCCAAATGCTACGTCAGCGACCCAACGTGGGGCAATCACATTGCAATCTTTGAAGGCTCTGACGTCGAGGTCGGTAAATATCCGTACTACGACAAAGCAACCAGCAGTGTTAAGTTTGATGAAATGATTGCATTTTTTGAAACTTTGAACAAAAATGATGTTGTCTTGCTGCACCCTTGCTGCCATAACCCAACCGGTATGGATTTGACTCGTGAACAGTGGGATACCGCGCTAACTGTTATTAAAGCGCGTGAATTGATTCCATTTATGGACATCGCCTACCAAGGCTTTGGTAAAGACATGGACAGCGACGCTTACGCGATTCGTAAAGCAGTCGAGATGGGTCTACCCGTATTTGTCAGTAACTCATTTTCTAAAAACTTATCGCTATACGGTGAGCGTGTCGGCGGTCTGTCGGTCGTGTGCCCAAGCACTGACGAAGCGGAGCGCGTCTTTGGTCAGCTAAATGCAACCGTGCGTCGCATCTACTCAAGCCCACCATCACATGGCGGCCGCGTGGTCGATATCGTCATGAACGACGAAGCGCTACATGAGCAATGGGTTGGCGAAGTTTATGCCATGCGTGACCGTATCAAAGCCATGCGCTTAAAGCTCAAATCGGTCTTAGAAGAAAAAGTCCCCGGCCGTGACTTCGATTATTTAACTGAGCAAAACGGCATGTTTAGCTTTACCGGTCTGACGCCTGAACAAGTTGAAAAACTCCAAAGCAAATATGGTATCTACATGGTTTCAAACTCACGTATGTGTGTGGCGGGCTTAAACAGCAGTAATATCGATTATGTTGCCAATGCCATGGCTGACGTTTTAAAAGACTAACTCTCTAGCGTAATTTAAAAAAAACATGTGATTAAAAAGGTTGAGTTATGACTCAGCCTTTTTTTATGTCTGCCACTTTCTAAAAAACTGTATAAAAAACACTGCACAAAAAACCTTGCAATCTATTTGGCTATAAATTACATTATACGTAAATAGTTAATTATAACGTAATTCAATACACGCTTTAGCAAGGAGCACCTCATGTCAACGATTGACAAAAACCTCACCTCATTTATCGATATTGCCGCCGATTCTGACTTCTCTATTCATAACCTGCCTTATGGTATTTTTAGTGATGCTAAAGACGTTACTGGTAATAACAATCGTCGCGCAGGTGTTGCTATTGGCGAGCACGTTTTAGACTTATCAATACTCGAAGCAGAAGGATTATTAAGTTTGACTGGCGGCCCCTATTTTGATCAGCCAACCCTAAACGCCTTTATTGATTCTGGTCGCGATAATTGGACCAAGGCGCGCAGCACCATTCAAACCTTATTGTCTGCTGATATTGACACACTGCGCGACAACAAAGACTTGCAGGCAAAAGCGCTGTTTAAGCAAGCAGACGTCACCATGCATCTGCCTGTTCACGTACCAGGTTTTACCGATTTTTACTCCTCTAAAGAGCACGCTACCAATGTCGGTACCATGTTCCGTGACCCAAAAAACGCTCTACTAGCTAACTGGACTGAAATGCCCGTCGGTTATAATGGCCGCGCTAGCACCGTCATCGTTAGTGGCACCGATGTGATACGCCCATCAGGTCAGCTAAAGCCCAATGCTGATGAACGTCCTATTTTCTCGCCTTGTAAGCGTCTAGATTTTGAGCTTGAAACCGCTTTTGTCGTTGGTCGCGGCAATGATATCGGTCAACCGATCGCAGTCGATGCAGCCGCGGATCATATCTTTGGCATGGTTTTGCTCAACGATTGGTCAGCTCGCGACATTCAAAAATGGGAATACGTACCTTTAGGCCCCTTTAATGCCAAGACCTTTGCCTCTGAGGTATCTCCTTGGATTGTGACCATGGATGCGTTAGCACCTTTTAAGACTGCATGCCCAACGCAAGAACCAAAACCACTGGCTTATCTCAATGAAAAAGACAGTAACAATAGCTTTGATATCAATTTATCAGTCGAGCTGTTGCCTGAGAATAGCGATGAAGCAACGGTAGTTTGTGAGACCAACTTTAAATATATGTATTGGTCAATGGCGCAGCAGCTCACCCACCACACCATCACTGGTTGTAAAGTAGAAGTCGGCGACATGATGGGCTCAGGGACGATTTCGGGACCGACGCCAGACTCTTATGGCTCAATGTTAGAGATTGCTTGGAATGCCACCAAACCCGTCACTTTAAAAGGCGGCGAAACGCGCAGCTTTATCGAAGATGGCGATACTGTGATTATGAAAGGCTATAGCGAAAAAGACGGCATTCGTGTTGGCTTTGGTGAAGTACGCGGCAAAGTACTGCCTGCGCTTAGCTTTGATTTTGACAAATAGGCCTATTTCATAAAGTAATTACAAATCAGACAAGCGTAAAAAAATTACTTAGGCTGTTAGACAATTATCACCACTTAGTTTAGCGAAGTGCTGGCAGCCAATTAAGTTGGACGCTTTATCAAAAGGAGTTTGATATGAGTTTTAAAATTGAAAAAATCCATCACGTGGCCTATCGCTGCAAGGATGCTAAAGAAACCGTTGAATGGTATAAAAAATATCTCAATATGGATTTTATCTTAGCATTCGCTGAGGACCATGTCCCCTCGACCAAAGCCTTTGACCCTTATATGCATGTATTTTTAGATGCCGGTAATGGCAATGTCTTGGCGTTTTTTGAAGTACCCAATCAGCCTGAAATGGGCTTTGACCCCAATACACCAAACTGGGTGCAACACTTAGCCATGAAGGTAAAAGACCGGGATGCCTTAATGGCTGCAAAAAAGCATTTAGAAGAAAATGGCATCGACGTAGTCGGCGTGACCAATCACGGTATTTTTCATTCTATCTATTTCTTTGATCCTAATGGCCATCGTATGGAACTTACCTACGATGATAGTACCTCAGAAGAAAAAGTCTCGATGATTACAGAAGAGATGAAACACGAGATGCTAGATGAATGGTCGCGCACCAAACGTGCGCCCGTTCATACGCAGTTTTTACATGCAGAAGAACTCGCTGAAGCAAGAGAAGTGGCGCCCGTTGGTGAGTAACAGCGTCAATTTATGCAATAGTTAAAACTTACTTTATTCAGTAGTTAAGTTAAATAGCAAGTTTTGACTAGGCTATTTGATAGCGTCGTGCAATGGCTAGTATTTGCTCAACCACGTTATGTTGCTCATTCATTGGTAACTGCTCGGTGGTACCAATGATAGTAATAGCATATTCTAATGGCAAGCTTTCAGCAGATGGTTTGTCATTAGCCGTTAGCTGATTATTGCTAAGCGGCTGATTAGTGGTCGAGGTTTTGATTTCTAGTTGCGGCACAAGCACTGGAATGGTAATGGCATTAATCCCCATTAACATATCGCCAGTGACCGTAGCATAGCCTTGGGTACGAATGTTGGCGCGCAACTGGTTAAAATTCTGCCATTGCTCTACGATAGTGTCTTTATCATTTGTCTGCCATTCAGCGATAACCAATGGCTTAATAATCGTTTCTGGCTGATAACTGGCAAACAGCTGCCCTGTCGCTGATGTCGTCAATGGCATACGCGAGCCAATACGAGTGATGATACTAATCGGGCTGTCTGGCTCAACCGATTGAATGATAATCGGACCTTCGCTAAACCATTTGGCAATTTGAACCGCACAGTTTACCGTGTCTTTAATCTCTGTTGCCACATGCGTCAGGCGCTCTAATAGGTTGTGTTGATTGAAGTCCGCATGCCCAAGCGAATTTCCTCGAGCGCCAAGCCCATAACGCCCATCACTGAGCTTACGTGCATAATTTTTACGAATAAGACTGACCAAGTAGCGATGACACTTTGCCGGATGCATCTGTACAGCTTGAGCGATGTCTTTTAGCATCATAGGTTCGTTGTGATTGATTAGAACGTCTAATACTGACAATCCAATTTCAAGTGACTGCACGCCACCTTGGTTTTTATTGCTAGTAGGATTGTCTGTCAGGTTTTCAGATACGGGCATGTTTTGCTCAATTAATTATTTACTTTATCAATAATTATACCCATTTATATAACCAACAAGACAACATAATAAAAGGAATAAATAATGATGACACTTTATGGCTATTTTCGCAGCAGTACGTCTTACCGTACGCGTATCGCGATGAACCTAAAAGGCTTAGATTATGACTATATTGCGGTTAATTTGGCACAAGATGAACAATTAAAAAGCGAATTTTTAGCACTTAATCCTCAAGGGTTGGTGCCTGTTTTACAAGCCGATGATTTACTGTTATTTCAAAGTCCCGCTATTTTAGAGTGGTTGGAAGAGGTTTATCCTAAAAATCCATTATTGCCTAAAGACGCTGCGGGGCGCATGCAAGTACGGGCGTTAAGCGCAATGATTGGTTGTGATATTCATCCGCTTAATAACCGCCGTGTTTTACAATATTTACGCAATGAGCTGTCGGTAGAGGCTGAGGTCATAAAATGGTGTAATCGCTGGATAAGTGAGGGTTTTGCTGCGTTAGAAAAACGCTTGGTCGCTGACAAAACTCGCGGGAAATTTTGCTACGGCGACAGCCCGAGCTTTGCAGATTGTTATTTAATCCCGCAAGTTTCTTCGGCGCGGCGTTTTGAAGTGGACTTAAATCCTTATCCAAATATTGTCCAAATCGACGCCCATTGCCGTACGCTAAAAGCCTTTGCTGACGCCGACCCTATGCAGCAACCTGATGCATCAAACGCTTAGCCTTAGAGAAACAGCCTCTAAAAAAGGACTGCCCTTAATTTAGAGGTTATTAAATAGGGATAGCTTTCTATTTATTTCGCTGCTCAAATCTTCATCTCTTTTTGCGTGACCGCCACTATCTTAATAGGTACCGCACATAGCCATGACATGCCGCCACTACAATAAAAGCAGCCATTTTTAAATGACACAATATAGGCGGTAAAATCATTACCACATTGATCCTTTATCGCCTGCTCATCACTTTCATCATCGACCGTACACCATACGCGCTTATAACCTCGTTTAAGTAGCGCGCGGGTTAAATCGCTCCCTTTTAGCTCATTATTCATACCAAGCCCCTCAGCTATCCTGCTTTAGCATTACTTAATCCATAAGAATGACGCGAGCTCTAACAACTTCCTATTTTATTAAAAACAATACAACATATGTCGTTAAATTAATTAACAACTCATTATTTTGTTAGAAACTCTAGTGTAAAACTTTAGTAGCAAAACTGTAACATAAAAAAACAATACTCCCGACAGACGGTAGGTATTTAAGGACAAGCGGTATAAATTTGTAATTTTTACAAGATGCGCCTTATGCAAGGATAAGTAAAATAATGAGCCCAAAATTAAGCTCAGTCTTTTATAATTTCTATTAGCAATAGAGGCTAAAACCTATAATAAAATCAGGTAAAATAGTGGTTATGACCGCTCTTATTCAACCTACCCCTCGTAAAATTATTCATATCGATATGGATGCTTTTTATGCCAGTGTGGAACAACGCGACTTTCCTGAACTACGCGGCAAGCCCTTAGTCGTTGGCGGAGATCCAAATGGTCGCGGCGTGGTTGCGGCGGCAAGCTATGAGGTGCGTCAGTTTGGTGTACGCTCCGCCATGTCGTGTTATGAGGCGCGTAAACGTTGCCCAGATGTCATATTTGTGCAGCCGCGTTTTGATGTCTACCGCGCGGTCAGTCAAGATATTCGCCGTATTATGCACCGTTTAACGCCGCAAGTTGAGCCATTATCGTTAGATGAGGCCTATCTTGATGTGACAGGATTGAACGTACATCACGGCTCAGCCACGCTAATGGCAAATTGGCTACGGGCACAGATTTTAGTGCAGACGGGGCTTAATGCATCTGCAGGCGTGTCATTTAATAAAATGCTCGCCAAGATTGCCTCTGATATTAACAAACCTAATGGTACGGCAGTTATCACGCCAGCGGAGGCCGACGCCTTTATTAGCGCGTTGCCCATTGAGCGTTTTCACGGTATTGGTAAAGCGACTGCTCGGCGCTTGCATGCGATGGGTATCAGTAATGGCGCTGATCTACGACGCACGCCCGCGGCACTATTGGTCAATGAATTTGGCAAGCGCGGTCAGTTTTATCACGACATCGCTCATGGCCGTGACGAACGCCCCGTTAAATCACAGCGTACGCACAAGTCGGTTGGCTCTGAGACGACTTTTAGGGATAATTTGAATCACGATGACGAGCTACGCAGACAAATCTATGAGCAAAATACCGACGCCTTTAATCAGTTACGCAAAAAACAGCTCATCGCCTATACCATTACCCTTAAAATAAAATATGCTGACTTTACTCAGGTTACGCGCTCACATACCTTATCTACCGCTTTTGATAGTGCCGAATCTGCCCATTACTGGCTTGATAAGTTGTTTTCAGATATTCCGCGCTTACTACCTATTAGGCTTGTCGGGGTGACGTTTTCTTCATTGATGCCTGCTACCCAAATTTTGCCACAGTTAGATTTGTTTGAATAATGGCACTTTACTTGCAGAGATAAAGATAAATTTTAAGTATTTAATAATTACTGCTTAGGCTATTTAATTTATTTTCAGCTTTAATATGAACGGTAGCAGCTGAGGAAAACGTTCTTTCATATCTGCATTTCTGCTACAATTACGTCAAAATCTCCATCTACTGAAAGACTGACTATGACTGATTCTCAACCTGTAAACTTAGATACGACTTGCACCGATACTGCTGAAAAAGATCTTGACAAAAGCAGCGTTAAAAACACTAATAAGATGCTAGATAAAAATGCTGAAACTTTAGAATATCTAAGTGTTGATGATTATGATTATGAACTGCCGGACAGCTTAATTGCCCGTTATCCTTTAGCGCAGCGTTCGGCGTCAAAATTACTATATTTAGCCACCAATCAGCAGAAAGATAGCGACAGCCAGATTATAGACAAACAATTCTCTGAGCTGCCCGATCTGCTAAATGCGGGCGACCTAATTGTCTTTAACGACACCAAAGTCATGAAAGCGCGCTTGTTCGGGCAAAAAGACACGGGCGGTAAGATCGAAGTGCTGATTGAGCGTTTGGTTAACATTTCAGATTTAGATAGCACAGTCTTACAGCTAGAAACGACAGATGGCAAAAGCATTGACCAAGAGCATATCGCCCTTTGTCATGTTAAAGCCAGTAAAGCACCTAAGCTTGGGCAACGGCTAGAGATTGCTGATGGTCATATGCAGGCTGTGGTCATAGGTCGTCAAGAAAACTTATTTATCTTAGCTTTTGAAGCGCCGATTTTGCCAGATTTAGAGCGTTATGGTGAGCTGCCTATTCCGCCCTACTTTGAGCGCCACGCCGATGCGACTGACAATACCCGTTATCAGACCGTTTTTCATGATCCAGCCAAACTTGCCAGCGTTGCTGCACCGACGGCCAGCTTGCATTTTGATAAATTCGTCCTAGATAAGCTGGCTGCTAAAGGCATTCATACTGCTTTTGTTACCTTGCATGTAGGGGCTGGTACGTTTGCGCCAGTCAAAACCGACAACTTACTCAATCACACCATGCATAGCGAATACGCTCATCTGCCTCAAGTTACTGCCGACCTCATCAACCAAACCCATGCTAATGGCAAACAGGTGATTGCAATAGGCACGACAGTGACGCGCGTCCTTGAGACCGCTTATCAAAAAACAGCGGTTAATGGACAAGCGCTTTCTAGCTGGGCGGGCGATACTGATATCTTTATTTATCCTGGGTTCAGATTTGGTGTGATAGATAAACTGCTTACGAATTTTCATTTGCCAAAGTCTACGTTACTCATGTTAGTGTCTGCATTTGCAGGTAAAGCCCCGATTGAACAAGCTTACCAACATGCCATTAATAACTACTATCGATTTTTTAGCTACGGCGACGCCATGTTACTTGATAAAAAAATAAAAGCGTAAGCGCAAACACTAAACAAACAATAAATATATTGTTTATAACGGCGGCGAAATAAACTGGTAAACTAAACGCTATTTTGTTATAACAACATAGTTAATACTTATTTTTAAAGGGCTGCATATGTCTTGTCATTTACCTCATCGCCTGACTACGATACATCGCTCAGTATCAATGGCGCTGCTTTATTCAATCAGTTATGCCGCCCTTATATCTAACGCCCAAGCGGCTACCATGGGTAAGACTGTCATTACCTCAGCTCAGCATGAACCTTTATCAGCCAGTATTGTTGTTAATGACATTCAAACCCCTGATTTCTCCGCGAGTTTAGCTGACCCTACCCTTTATCAGCAAATGGGTTTGACTCCAACAGATTCAATGACGGTTCGTTTTCAGCCTACTTCAGCTACCAGTGGGCAGGTCTTTATTACGACCACAAAACCTGTCTCTAAACCTTTTGCCGATATAGTGCTAACCATTAATGATGGTGCGCAGCGTAGCGTTATCCCTAAAACATTGCTTATGCCGCTCGATGGCAGCTTGTCCATCAATCCTTCAAAAAATAGTGTGACAGCAGCAAGCAAACTTAATCTACCGACTGTTTCTCCTACTAACGCGCAACCATTAACAGTGAGAAAAGGCAATCCGCCTCCATTATTACCCGTCTCTAAGACTCCACCCACTCAATTGCTGGCTTCAAAGCCAAGAGCTATAGAAACCTCTGTCCCTAGCATTCAACTACCGAGCAGCCAAGCCTCGGCATCTCAAGTTAGCAATAGTCAGGCGCTTACAGCAACCAGTTTATCGCCAGTCAGAACGATGACGCAAAATAACGCAACGACTTCTCCTGTCAATCGTTTGAATAATCATGCCGATATAAATAAAGCGCTTACAAACAAAAATATAGCTATGCAGACAAACACCACGCCAAACCCAACTGGTGCTTTAGACAACCATAAAACTGCGCCAATGAATGAGCAAATATTTGATATTCTAAATGTAAAAATTACTCGTCAAATACAGCTTAAGAATAATAAAAACAACGATATTAGTAATAATGCCGTCATGGTCACTGCACCTACTACAGCCACGCCTTATAGCAATGTAGCAACCGATAAAAACAATACTGATAATATAATGACTACGACTACTCTTTTAAATAAAGCACCGTCTAGGGACGTTTCTTACAGTAATGCTTCCACAAACCAAATCGCATCAAAACCTAATATCCTGACAACTGAGCCTTCTATAAAAACGGGCTCTTTAGGCTTAGTAAATACCGCAGCGAATAATGATAATAACTCCAAGATTACCTATACGGTACAACGCAACGATAACTTATGGGTTATTGCCCAGCAAATCGCAGAAAAAAACAATCTTGACGTTCAAACCGTGATGAGTGAGATTCAAGCGCAAAATCCGAAAGCTTTTATTAATAAAAATGCCAATCGGCTCAAGGCCGATGCGCAGTTAAGCCTACCTAAATACGATGTCGTGCCGTCGCAAAAAAAGATACAGACAGCCATCAGCGAACAAAGAAAGCATAGTAGAAAAGCAAATACGCCTGTCATCAAAAAGGATACTATTTCGAAAGCTGCATCCAAAGCACAAACTGAGAAAGCTCAAGCAGCAAAACGCAATGAGACGCCCGCTATAAAGAAAACGCAGAAGCTACCAACCGCCCAGTTTTCTGTGCTCGCTCCTGGTCACGACGGTAGCGCCGATGGCACTAAGGCTAAGGCAGGTATGGCAACGGGCAATGGCCTTAGTACAGACGTATTAGATATTCTTAAGTCATCAAGACAAAGTACCGCAGACCAAGCACAACGTTTATCAAAGACCAACGCTACACTTGGCAGTTATACTAAAAAACTGCAATTACAAAACCAAAAACTGGCGGAGCTACAAGCTCGTCTCGAAAAATTACGCAATCAATAATTACCTAGCCGATCAGTGCCGTATGCTGCAACCATGATCGTAGGTATAGGAGTAACTATGGACAATATGCTATATATTATCGCTGGATTGGTATGTATTGTACTAATAGCAGTCTTGGTAATGCGCAAGAACAAAGCGCAAAAACCACCAGCACAGCAAAGTATCAAAGCAGATAAAGCTGCAACTTTACCGAAACATACTGCCGTTAAAGGTACTAATACTCAAGCTAATGTCAATAGTGATAAGCGATTTGATCATATTGAGATAGCACAGCGTTTTATGGAGCAACAGCGCTATGATAAAGCCATTGAAACTCTCAATCGTGGTCTCGCTGAAAAGCCAAATGATAGCCAGCTAACTCTAAAGCTTCTAGCAGTATACGCAACAATAGACGAGTCTGATAACTTTAATAAAGTCTATGATTCCATTAAAACGCATGGTGATGCCAAAAGCATCGCTCAGGCTGATGACTTAAAAGCATTGCTGACTGAAGAACAAAACCAAGCGGCTGAACGTGCCTTGCCTGCTGATAATAATCAAGACGCTGGCTTTGAAAGTATCGATTTTGATTTACCCGCGAACAAAATCGAGAATACTGATCCAATCATCGATCCTAGTCTTAATGAACAAGCAGCTAATCGTCAAGAATATAAAAACGATTTAACCGCTAGCTCAGACAGCGCATTAGTAAATTCTAATGATTTTGATAATAGCGCGCAAGATTTTGACCTAAGTTTAGATGACTTAGAACAAGATATTGATGAGCCAGCTGCTACTAGTGCCGCACCTGTCATTGAGCTAGATATTGCCGATGAGGAAAGCTTATCAACGTCGACGGTCAGCGGCGCAAATGACAACAATAGCGATAGTGAGCTGGATTTTGACTTCGACTTAGCAGAACAGGATAATACTGCGTCAGAAACCAATGCGTCTTTGTCTAAAAATGATTTAAACAACGCTGATGATGAAATAACATTAGATGATGAAGATTTTGTCTTAGATTTAGCAGACTTAGAGCTAGATACGAGCGAAACTAATGTGAATCTTAATGATGAGCCTATGACAGACGTCAGCTCATTAGAAGATGATCTTACTTTATCTCTCTATAGTATAGATGATAATAACGACACACCTGTTGAAACAGAAACGTTATCAAATGAAACTTCAACCGTTATTGATGATAGCTTGAATGATCTTGAATTTGACAACTTTGTTCTTGAAGACCATCCATCAGAGAATAACCATGTTTTGGAAAGCAATAGCATCGATGAGCTTAGTTTCGCAGATGTGGATACGACAGACAATCAAACGAACGAAACAGTAGCTTCTAGTAACGCGCCAACTACTGGCAGATTCGATGACAATACTTTGATCGATGATAGTTTTGACTTTGACTCTTTAGCAAGCGCTCCAACAGCGACGACGCCAGTCGAGGTTAAAAACGATTATGATGTCAGTAGTGATGTCAATAGCACTAATATGCTAGATAACGTTACTATTGAGACTGAAGTTGAAACCACAGAGGACTTTTCATCACGTTTTGCCGCGGACTTTGATTTTGTTAAAACCTTAGATAGCAATCAAGTCACCTTAGACTTAGCCAGTCAGTATGTGCAATTGGGCGAATATGATAGCGCCAAACGTTTACTGACTGAGGTCATTAACCAAGGTAATAGCGAGCAGCAGAGCCAAGCGCAAGCACTACTAGATCGCACGGCATAAAAAGTAGCATTTTCTTCTATCAGCAAGTATTCTATTAGCATAAGAATACTTGCTGATTTTTTTTGCAGTTAGCTTTTCTACTATTTAACGTGCTAAATTACTCGTATCATCGCCTTTTCCACCACTCCTTGATTGTACCCCTACTATGCCCTCTTCCGCTATGATAAAAACACTTTCTACCCCTATTCAACTCATTTATGCTGGCGGCACTTTTGGCAGTTATGGACGTCCATTAGCGCCATTATCAGCAGACGTTTTTTTGCCAACGCTGCAACAATTATTGGCTGAACACAATGCAGCTACGCACCTAGCGCCCGTATCTTGGTTAAATAACGGTCTGATTAAGGACAGCAGCCAACTTACCCCTCACGATTTTATTCATTTTTATCGGCTGTTATTATCGGCTTATGCACAAGGCCATAAACGCTTTGTTTTAATTACCGGTACAGACACCTTGAGTTACTTAGGGGCTTTTTTGGCTGAAGCTTTTGCTGGCAGCGATGTTTGTGTTGTCGTTACAGGTAGCATGCGCCCCTTACTCGATAGTGAGGTGCTGGATGCTTATACGATTGACGCCCATAGCGACGCTTGGGACAACCTCACCGACGCATTAAAACTGGCGGCAGCTGGTGAGTCAGGCGTGAAGATTAGCTTTAGTGGCGAATCATGGCCGGCGCAAACCGTGCAAAAAATTCATAGCCATGACTTTATGGCGTTTACCGGTCACTCACGAGCGGCATATCCGGCCAATAGTTATATCAAAAGCTTATCAGATACCTTCCGCCAGCATTGGCTAGATGATCAGCAAGCACTGCTCAGCACTATCGAAGCTCGGGCGGAGCAAGCACGCGTTCACGCTTTATATTGTTTGCCAAATGATACGGACGTTTTAAACAATCAGTTGCGTGCCTTATTATCACAGCCGCCTTGTGGCATTATTTTATTAGGTTTTGGCGCTGGTAATGTACCTTACTCGCCAGCTTTAGCAGAAACATTGCAACTGGCTTATGAAAAAGGTCACATGGTGATATGTGCCAGTCAATGCCCGTTTGGCGGCGTTAGTGACACTTATGCGGCGGGCAGTTGGCAATACGATTATCACGTGATTGCCGGTGGCCGCTTAACCATTCCCGCAATTTATGCGCGCTTGCTATGGCTATTGCTGCGTTATGATACTCCGGCCAGACGGCGTCAACGTTGGTTAAATAATGTCAATCAGGCCGGTACTACTATCAAGAAGCGCTAAATAACTATTCACTGTTTATCACTCTATAAGCTTTAACATGACAATACCTGAGATCGAAAACATCAAAAATGACAACATTAAAACTCAAACCGCAACTGAAAACCGAGCAACTTATACCTTAGCCATTGCCATCGAGTTTTTAGGTACAAATTATCATGGTTGGCAACGACAACGAGAAGTGCTTGGCGTCCAAGAAGCGTTAGAAACCGCTATCAGTAAGGTCGCCAATGAGCCAGTAGAAGTGGTAGCAGCGGGGCGTACGGATTCAAGCGTCCATGCCAGCAACATGATTGCGCATTTTGTCACTCATGCTTATCGTCCTACCCATAACTGGCTACGCGGCATCAATAGCTTATTACCGGATGATATTGCTCTACGTTGGGTTCAACCGATGCCCGCTGACTTTCATGCGCGCTTTGGCGCTATTGCCCGCCGTTATCGCTATATCACCCTCAATCAAGCCCAGCGCCCTGCTATTTTAAATCATCAAGTGACTCACATTTATGAGCCACTGGATTTAGCGGCGATGCAATTGGCAGCGGCTGATATTGCCGGTACTCATGATTTTAGTAGCTATCGTGCGGCCGCTTGTCAATCTAATCAGCCTATTCGCCATGTGAGTCACGCCAGACTATTTGCGCATGGGCAGTTTATCGTTTTTGATATCCAAGCGGATGGGTTTTTACATCATATGGTACGCAATCTGATGGGCACACTCTACGCTATCGGCCGACATGAGTTGCCGCCAGCCGCCTTTTTAGATATTTTAGCTAAAAAAGACCGTACCATTGCTCCGCCGACCGCTTCTGGTGATGGCCTGTATTTTATCAATGCCTACTATCCTGAACGCTTTCAACAGTTATTGCCACACGCGCCTTTGACGCCTGTTTGGCTTAACCTGCCTGATTAAATAATGAGCGAACATCGTTAATACAAACAGACATACATATCACTTACAAGCTGTCAAGTAAAAATCAGGTTCTGTATTGCTTTAATCCGCTAACTTGCGTATAATATGGTCTTATTTTTTAATTGATTGATAGATAAAAAATTATGGCAAAAGACGATATTATTGAATTTGAAGGCGAAGTCATCGACACCCTTCCAAATACGTTATTTAAAGTTCGCCTAGAAAACGGACACGAAATCATTGCGCACATTTCAGGTAAGATGCGTAAACACTATATTCGCATTTTAACTGGCGATAAAGTTAAGGTTGAGATGACGCCTTACGACCTATCAAAAGGTCGCATTACTTACCGTGGTAAAAACTAAATTTTTATTACCTAAAGTGGTTATAACTGCATTGATATCAATGTTTGAGTGGTTTAACTGATAATAATAATGATATTGCTAACCTACTCATTATTACCTAGCGAATTTTAGTGTTCTAATATCAGTTTTTTGCTTTTACCATAAAAAATACCGCTATTGTAGCGGTATTTTTTTGTCTTCATTTCAAGCTTTGAGATTTAAAGCCCTATTACTCTATACATAACAACTTCTTATTTAAACTCGACCGTAGCACCATCTTGAATCACACCTAGCAGCGCTAAAGCATCCCAGTTGGTCAGGCGGATACAGCCAGCTGATGCTTGACGGCTGATACGTTCAGGATCGGGTGATCCATGAATGCCATACGATGGTTTGCTAAGGCCAATCCATACCACACCAACGGGATTGTTAGGGCCTGGCGGGATAATAGATTTTTTGCCATTATCGCTAGTATAGGTGTAATTTGGCTCGTGAATTTTGACTTTGACTTTATGCGTACCCGTTGGCGAAGGTGTTGCTGTGCTACCTACTGTGGTTGGATAGCTGGCAACCAGATTGTCACTGTCATCGTATGCATATAGGGTTTGCGTGTCTTTATCAGCGACCACTCGGCTCACTGGTGTTGTATTAGGGTTTCCTGGGTTATAGACAATGATGGTTTCGCCACTTTTAAAGCTGGCATTTGGGTTAAGCGATTTGAGATAATCACGACTGATATGAAATTTTTCGCCCAAGGCTTCAAGGACGCTTTCATAATACATACCATCTAGCTTGGCTTTGGCTTCAGCACTAGCAGGAATTTGGGTAGTTTTGACATTCACATCAGCATCTGTCAGCTGATAACTGACCAATACAGGCTGTGAAGTAAGCGTAGAGTTCTTAGTCAATGCTTGCCACGTCTCTTCATTGACCGCTTCAGTTACTGGTAATCCTTGAGCCTTTTGAAAAGCTTGCATGGCTTTACGCGTGTTTTTGCCCCAATAGCCATCCACTGCTCCCACACCACTATGATTCCAGTTCAGTAGCGCTTGTAATTTGGTACCAACATTACGATCAATTTTGGTATCAGCTTTCCATGTTGCTTCATTTACCTTTTTAGCAGTTTCTGATAGATTTTCTGTACTGTATTCAATTTTGGTTAGTAATTCATTTAGCGAATTTGCGGCTTTGCTATTACCATCTATTTGCTGACTAACACCGTTGGTTACTGGACTAATATCGTTACTATCAGCCATCGTGCTGTCCATCGTATCAGCATCGATACTGTTGCTATTAGTTTGGTTACTAGTAGATTGGTTGCTACTAGTACTCATCTTTGCTTCGGTTCCTGCATTGTTATTATTATCTGTTGTAGTGTCTGTCATACCACTATTAGACGACTTACTCTCATTAGCCGTTTGTGCGCTATTATTAGCATTGCTACTACAACCTACTAATAATGCGGACGCTGTACCCATCGCTATAACAAGGCTGCTAACCTTAAGTAATTGAGACATAAAAAAACTCCCTAAATAATTACCATATATCAAAAAATATCGAAAAATTTATTATAGAAATATATTGCCATAGTCTTGCCACTATTCCCTAACAGCTTTATGTTAATAACTGACTCTTCCTACTGTGCATTTGTTAATAGGGTGAACAAACACACTGATCCGTTTACAATAAGGCATGACTCAATACCATATAACAGAAAAAACCCATAAATTGCTCAGCAACTTATGGGTATAAAATGAACGAGATTAAACTGTAAAAACTACCTTAAAATGGTCTACATTAGATTAGCTGACTTATACCAGTTTAGCCAATACCGCTTGCCCCATCTCTTGACAGCCCACTTGCTTGAGTCCAGCTTCATTGCTGTCTAAAATATCAAGCGTACGCAGACCATCATCAAGCACATCACTGACTGCTTGCTCGATCGCTTGTGCGGCTTCCTCTTGTTTAAAGGTATAACGCAGCATCATAGCGACAGACAAAATAGTCGCCAATGGATTGGCTTTATCTTGCCCAGCGATATCAGGCGCAGAACCATGACATGGCTCATACATCCCTTTGCCCGCCTCATCTAGACTCGCCGATGGTAGCATGCCGATAGAGCCGGTCAGCATCGCCGCTTCATCAGATAAAATATCACCAAACATGTTGCCCGTGACCATGACATCAAACTGCTTAGGGTCTTTGATCAGCTGCATACAAGCATTGTCCGCATACATATGCGATAACGCTACGTCATTATAATCCGCTTGCTGCATCTCAATCATCGTCTGTTTCCACAGCTCGGTGACTTCTAAAACATTGGCTTTATCGATTGAACAAACCTTGGCGGGCGTACCGGCTGCTTGTGCGCGGGTTTTTGCCAACTCAAAAGCAACTTTACCGATACGTTGAATTTCACTGGTGCTATAAACCATGGTGTTATAGCCTTGCTGCTCGCCATTTTCTAGGGTACGAATACCGCGCGGCTCGCCAAAATAAATACCGCCAGTCAATTCACGAACGATTAACAAGTCCAAACCTGAGATAATTTCAGGCTTGATGCTTGAAGCATTAGCAAGCTGCGGATAGAGTTTAGCCACACGCAGATTGGCAAACAAACCAAGCTCGCTACGAATTTTCAGCAGACCACGTTCAGGACGTTTGCTACGTTCGATACCATCCCACTTAGGACCACCAACCGCACCCAATAACACGGCATCTGCTGCGCGCGCACGTTGGAGCGTTTCTTCTGGTAACGGTTCACCCGTTGCATCAACCGCCACACCGCCAATTAATCCAGATTCTAGGGTCAAACCTAAAGCGAACTTATCATTGACAGCATTTAGCACATCAATGGCTTGAGTCATGATTTCAGGGCCGATGCCATCGCCTGCTAATGTTAAAATCGTTGCCATACTAATCCTTGTGGGTAAATGGGGAAGTAAGTTGTTGTTTATGGTATTGCTAGCAGGCTTATATAGCCTGTTAAAAAACGACTTCTTGGGCAATGCGCTGCGCAAGAAGTCAGAGTCTATCGTCGATAGTTAGTACCGTTTTCTATTCAATTTTATCTAGCCTGCTTTGGTTTTCACTTTATTTTTCGCTGCTGATGGCGTTTGAGCAGGCGCAACCTTAACCACACGCGTTTCCACAAACTCTCCTTGGTGCTCAGCCCCCATCTCTTTACAAAAACGGCGCTTTACGCTGTTGCCTTGATAAAGATCGACACATAATGGCTCTGGAGAAGCCGTTTCTAACAAGCTACCTGAATTTGCGCCAGATTTTTTTTGGTAAGCACGCAGCTGATACGTACCTTCTTCCATAAAGTCGTGAATCATCGCAAAACGCTCAACGTAGCCCAAATTATTTTCTGGATAAAAATTAATCTGTACTTCGCGCTTCGCAGGTGTGACTCGCGCATAATAATTGGTAAGCCCAGGCATAGCAGACGCGGATAAGGGGACAATTTTAATGGCGTTTTTATGGCTCAGCGGCGTCATATCCATCGCAACGGGCGCGGAGACCTGCTTATTGCCGGCACGACTTTTGCCATTTGCCTCTTGTGTCTTGACTAGCATAGTGGGATTGATCGGCTCATGAGTCTCACTGTTTATAATGCGTGTCTGATCAATGCGCGCTATTTCACAATGATATGTTCCCACGCAAGCGATATTTACTTCACCAGCGATGGGTTTTATTTTGCCTGTCCACGCTTTAGCATTCTCTGCCGAGTCTATCTGCTGATAGCCCGTCAACAATTGACAGCCAGATAATAATAAGCTTGCGGCAAGAGCCGTGCCTGTCCATACAGCAAAACGTGTTTTATTCATAATGGCGTCTACTATTTATAAGGAAGAAAATACAATAAGGTAAAAAATAGATTGCCATTCATTTTAGCCACTTAATGCCCATAACTCAACGCTGTATTAGCGCTGAGCTCTTTTTTATATTGATTAAGATGTTTGAATGAAGCGTTTTTATCAAAGACTAAGCTCTAACCTCATTGAATATCCAAGGTGTTTTTTGCATCATCTTATGCTCATATTCTTTGATGGCATCGCTTTGTTGCAAAGTCAGTCCGATATCATCAAGACCATTGAGCAAACAATGCTTACGAAACTCATCGACCTCAAAAGCGTACTCTTCTCCGGTTGGGGTGATGACCACTTGGCGCTCAAGATCGGCAGTTAATTCATAGCCTTCATTGGCGAGCGTCGCTTTCATCAAAGTATCGACGATGGCTTCATCTAAAACGATTGGGAGCATGCCGTTTTTAAAACAGTTATTATAAAAAATATCGGCAAAACTTGGTGCAATAATCGTACGAAAGCCATATTCTGAAAGTGCCCAAGGCGCATGCTCACGGCTTGAGCCACAGCCAAAGTTTCTGCGTGCCAGCAATATGGTAGCGCCTTGATAACGCGGCTGATTTAGAACGAAATCTGGATTAATCACGCGAGTGCTACTGTCTTGACCCGGATAGCCTTCGTCAAGATAACGCCAGTCGTCAAATAGATTGACGCCAAAACCGGTACGTTTAATGGATTTTAAAAATTGTTTGGCGATAATTTGGTCGGTATCGACGTTTGCGCGATCTAATGGGCAAACGATACCCGTTTGAGTGTTATAAGCTTGCATAAGATTTCCTTAAAATATCGATTACTAACGTAAATTTTTTTGACGGTCTAATGAATCTTAAAAGAGCGTGCCATTTGTTTAACAATACTTGTCATTTTAGTTTTTTCGCTCTCAGGATAGTTCAGATGTAATACTGCTTCCTGACCATCCTTAACTTTAATAACATGATAAAAAACTTGACCGTCTTTTCTATAGCCGCTTACTGTATAGGTTTTATCTTTTAACAGCTCGTAAGTAACTGTCGTGCCTGTTTTATATCTATGCTGCTTCTCTTTTAGATAATCACTATCTGTATAAAAGAAGACAATTGGTGTATTACTCCCAAAGACCAAAATAGTGGCATTAGAATTGGGTAACTTAAAATGACGACCATCACCATTATCTGCCTCAGGCAACCATGTCAATTGATTTGGCACATCGACACAATAAGCAAATCTTCCATTACAGTAATCACGAGCCATCGCTAGCTGAGAGCTACCCAATAAGCAAAATAAAACAAACAGCATTTTCATTTTTATGCTCTATAGAAATGCAAAGTTAAAACGTACGCACATCGACAAAGTGACCGGCCAATGCTGCTGCTGCTGCCATTGCTGGGCTGACCAAATGCGTACGACCGCCATTGCCCTGACGACCCTCAAAGTTACGGTTAGAGGTTGAGGCACAATGCTCCCCTGGCTCTAGCTTATCGGCATTCATGGCCAAACACATCGAACAGCCCGGCTCACGCCATTCAAAACCTGCATCCGTGAACAAAGTATCCAAGCCTTCTGCTTCTGCCTGCAATTTCACTTGCCCAGAACCTGCTACCACGATCGCTTCTTTAATATTATCAGAAACCTTACGGCCTTTAATCACTGCTGCAGCATCCCGTAAATCTTCGATACGTGAGTTGGTACATGAACCAATAAAAATACGATCAAGCTGAATATCAGTAATTTTTTGCCCAGCGTCTAAACCCATATAAGTATAAGCGCGTAACCAGCCTTCTTCTTGCGCTTCATCAGCCGCTTGGTCAGGCGTTGGCACCGACTGGGTAATATCTACAACCATCTCAGGTGAGGTGCCCCAAGAAACCTGCGGCGCTATCTCACTACCATCCAACTCAATCACGCTATCAAATACCGCATCATTATCTGAATACAGGGTGCGCCAATAAGCTTCGGCTTGCTCCCACTGCTCCTCGGTTGGCGCATAAGGACGACCTTTGACATACTCAATCGTCGTATCATCGACAGCAACCATGCCGACGCGTGCACCCGCTTCAATCGCCATATTACAGACGGTCATACGACCTTCCATGCTCATGTCTTCAAATACTTGCCCTGCAAACTCAATGGCGTACCCTGTCCCGCCTGCGGTGCCAATTTTGGCAATGATAGCAAGTACCACATCTTTTGAGGTCACGCCAGCGCCAAGCTTACCGGAGACTCGGATTTGCATGTTTTTTGATTTCTTTTGAATCAAACACTGAGTGGCTAGTACATGCTCAACTTCTGAGGTTCCGATACCATGCGCTAAACAGCCAAGAGCGCCATGGGTAGCGGTATGCGAATCACCGCAAACCACCGTCATACCAGGCAAGACCAAGCCTTGCTCAGGACCGACTACGTGCAAGATACCTTGACGCGCATCATTAATGGTAAATTCAGCAATATCAAACTTGCTACAGTTTTCATCCAAGGTCAGCACTTGCAGACGCGATACTTTGTCTTTAATACCAAACACACCCTCTAAGCGCTCTTTGGTCACTGTTGGCACGTTGTGGTCGGGGCTTGCGATATTAGCCGACAGACGCCACGGCTCCCGATTGGCAAGCTCTAAACCTTCAAAGGCTTGCGGACTTGTCACTTCGTGCAGCAAATGGCGGTCGATATAAATTAGGCTCGAACCATCGTCGCGCTTGGTGACTTCGTGAGCATTCCAAAGTTTGTCATATAACGTTTGACCGGCCATGTTGCTATCCTTTTATTTACTAATGACTAAATGGCTTATTACTTTATTAATGAAAGTATGACTTAATCTATTTGCTGGCGCACTTTAAGTTGCTGTTTACATCTAATATTTAATTAACCAGAGATTTTATAAAAGCAAATATTTTATAATAATGACTATTTATGATGCTAAACGCCTGGTAAAACAAGTAATACGCCGTCAAAAATGCGCTTAACAGAATAAATATGTCACAATACGTCTTGATGTCTTGTGATTATAGCAGGCTAATCCTATAATAATAATTGATGATTTTTACATACTCACAAACTTTTATTTCTAATTCATTTTGATTAGGCCACCCAACTTTTAATTATAGCTCGCTACTAGCTAAGGACATCGGTGTGAATACCACAAATTTGACGACATTTGTCACGGTTATGCAAACAGGCAGTATTTCAGGTGCCGCAGAAAAGCTGTTTATCACTCAGCCTGCGGTCAGTAAACGTATTAAAAACTTAGAAGACGAATTTAACATCACCCTATTTGATACCGTCGGGCGCGGTATTGTCCCGACGCAAGCGGCAAGTGAGATGTTGCCTCATGCCAAACGCTGGCTTGAAGATTATGAAAACTTTAAAATCAATCTCCAGCATTCGCAGCATATTGTCTCGGGCAAACTCGTTATCGGCACCAGCCACCATATTGGCTTGCACCATCTAGCCCCTGTGCTCAAGCATTTTATCCAAGCCTATCCTGCCGTGCAGTTAGAAGTGCATTTTGTCGATTCAGAAACGGCTCATAAAGCCGTGCTCGATGGCGATTTGTCACTCGCATTTTTAACCTTGCCGCCCGTCTATGATAAACGCTTAACCTATCATACCTTGTGGTCAGATCCTCTTTACTTTATGACCGGTACGTTATCGCCTTTGGCGACCAAGTCCAATGTGACGCTCGAGCAATTGGCGCGCTACCCTGCTATCTTACCGTCTGCCAATACTTTTACCAGCCAGATTACGTTAGCGGAATTTGCCAAGCATAATTTAAAACCTTATGCCACTATGAGCACTAATCCTTTAGAATCAATCCGCATGCTGGTTTCTGTCGGACTTGGTTGGTCAGTATTGCCGCAAACTATGGTCAGTCAGGATTTGGAACGTATCGATATGGCCGATAATATCGAATTACAGCGTTATTTGGGCGTGGTCATTAATCCAAAACTCACCCAATCTAGTAGCGTAACGGCTTTACTAGATTTGCTTGCGCCAATTGACTAAAGCTTTGGCAAGCGATTATATATTATTCGCTAATCAAGATATTTATTTGATAAATAGGCGCGTTCGCATTTGTGCGACTCATACGTTATAATACGTCTGACGTTGTTTAGATAACATAATTTTACCTGAAACTCACTGATAATCATATATTGAAGACTTCTAGTAATATATGATAGTAAGCAGTAGGTTTGGTGGTTTTAAATGATTGGTTATATAAGCGGCTGATGTTTATAAATGATGATTTGATGCGAGCGAGTGAGAAGATAAGATTGCGTTACAAGTTTGCCGTTTGCATTTCATCACGACTTTGTAGGTATCAACCCATAACCACACCAATCATATAAAACTAACAGCAGATTTCGAATAAAAGCCATTATGTCCTACTTAATGGCTTTTTTCGTCTTTAGATTTTTTATCTTGAGATACATTGAGATATGGTTTTTAAGCAGCGTCTTATAAGACTCAATTTTTCTCGTTAAAAATAATGACAGCCAACTATGTTGGTTAAGGACAGTTTATATGAACGGAGTTTCTAGTGGCGTGCTGATATCACTTGGCGCCTATTTCTTAGTGATGATTGGGATTGGCGTGTATGCTTATTTTAAGCAAGCCAATGATACTGAAGGCTATATGCTCGGTGGTCGTAGCCTAGGCCCTGCCGTGACCGCTTTATCAGCAGGCGCATCAGATATGTCAGGTTGGTTACTCCTTGGGTTGCCCGGTGCGATGTACGCTGACGGTGTGGTCAGCGCTTGGATTGCCATTGGTTTGACCTTGGGTGCTTTTTTAAACTATATCATCGTGGCACCGCGGCTTCGCGTTTATACCGAAGTCGCTGACAACGCCATCACTTTACCTGATTATTTTGCCAACCGCTTTGAGGACAAATCACATTTACTGCGGGTTATCTCAGCCGTGGTTATTATCTTATTCTTTACCGTCTATACCGCCGCAAGCTTGGTCGGTGGCGGTAAGCTCTTTGAAAGCTCGCTCAACCTTTCTTACAGTACAGGTCTGTGGGTGACCGCTGGCGTCGTCGTCGCTTACACGCTATTTGGTGGTTTCCTAGCCGTATCAATGACCGACTTTGTGCAAGGTATTATCATGCTCTTTGCCATGGTGATTGTCCCTATCGTTGCTTTGACTGACCTTGGTGGCGTAAGCGCAACGACCAATGCTATCAGAGCCATCGATCCAAGCATGCTCGATATCACGAGTGGCATGACAGCTTTAGGTATTATCTCCTTACTCGCTTGGGGCCTTGGTTATTTTGGTCAGCCGCATATTATCGTACGTTTTATGGCGATTCGTTCAGTGAAAGATGTGCCAACAGCACGTAATATCGGTATGAGCTGGATGATTATCAGCCTGATCGGTGCTTGTGTTACGGGTATCGCGGGCCGCGCCTACGTACAAAAAACGGCAATGACGCTAGATGACCCTGAAACCATCTTTTTGGTATTCACGCAATTTTTGTTCCACCCCCTTGTTTCAGGTTTCTTATTAGCGGCCATTTTAGCCGCAATTATGAGTACCATATCATCACAACTACTCGTGGTATCAAGCTCATTGACCAAAGACGTATATAAGCTTTTCTTTGATAGAGACGCTCCAGAAGCGCGTCAAGTATTGGTCGGCCGTATCTCAGTGATTGTGGTGGCCGTTGTCGCTATTTTGCTGGCGTCTAATCCAGAAAGCTCGGTATTGAACTTAGTTTCTAATGCTTGGGCAGGGTTTGGTGCGGCATTTGGACCTTTGGTTATTTTCAGTCTGACATGGCGCGGCATGAACCGCAATGGCGCGGTCGCCGGTATGGTGGTTGGTGCATTGACCGTTATCCTGTGGGTCTATGGCCCGTTCGAGATGAATGGAGTGGCACTAAACAGTTGGTTATACGCTATCGTTCCAGGCTTTATCTTGAGTACCATCGCCATCTTTGCTGTCAGTATCATGACTGGTGGTCCAAGACCGTCAGTATCTGCTAAGTATAAAGAGATGGAAATGAACTTAGATAAATAAGTAATTATTGTTTACGGTTCTGTTAATAATGCTGTTAATAAAAAGACCTCGCTAATCGTAGCGAGGTCTTTTAGTATCAACGTTTTATATATTATTAAAAAGTTTTGGTTAGTAGTACCGTTGCTGACTTTTCATCACGATCATCATAATAAGCGAAGTTACTAGATGTGGTCTCATAATCAAATACCAGTCTTGGTGTTAAGCCAAGTACGGTAAAATCGCGCTTCCATACTTGCAGACCTAGCGAGGTGGTTTTGTCTTTTCTTCTTGAGCCAGGCTCTCCGCCTACTGCATTATAATAGCCTTTCCAAGCACCACTACCTGCTGGATAGGCATCAGCAGGATCCCCATACTTTTTAATGCCGTAACCTACTGACGCGAGGGTTGAGATACCGCGTTTCCACTCACGCCCCCAGCCACCATTAATTGAGTTACGGTCGTAACTGATAATGCTTGATTTAGGCACATCATTTTGATAATTACCTAAACCGCCATAAAAGTATTCTTTTGCGTCTTTAATATAAAACGCATTTAGGCCAAGAAATCGACCATCTGTTTCACGGTTCTTATTGTCATCGTCTTCAAAGGTTTCATTGGATAAGATACCTGTTGCAGATAGCTTGAGCTTCGGTTTAACCCAACGCGAGCCACTCACGGTCACGCCTTTACGTAAGCTATAGGGATCTTCATCGTAATATCGCTTAGTGACAAACGGCGTGAGTGATATATCGTTTTTGGCATCGTCATAACCGACCCCAGCAGAAGCGGTAAATAAATAGTCGTTATAATCAGTTTCGTCCCAGAAGGCTTTTAAGGAGGCATTGCCGCCCACAGTTGCATAAAAGTTTTCTGGTAAATTAAAGCGTTTGTTTGCGCTGCCTGATACCTGAACACCATTGGCTGACTTTTGCTCTATCGAGCGTCCTAAGTTAGATTGGATAGATTTAGAGGGTGCATCATTAATATTACTATCTCTCACATAGCTGGCAGAGGCATTAAACTGCCATTTCTCTGAACTATTAATTTGAGCTAACGAGTTTTGAACTCTCGCCATGACAGGGGCTGGTAAATCAACCGACTGAAGTTTTAGAAATTGCTCTTTTGCAGCGGCATACTGCTTATCTGCTTGCATGGCAATTGCCATATTTAAACGTACGGGATGGAAATCTGGATCTGCTGCTAACATCTCACGATAGATTTCAATGGCTTGTTTGTTTTTAGCTTCACTGCGATATATTAAGGCGTCAGCAAACTTAATGAGCATAGGATCATTGGTTTCCAACGCTTTATAGTGCGGCAATATCTGTTTAACTGTCACCATATCTTGCGCAGCTAAAGCATCATTTAAGAACTTGCTAAACGCGGCTGGATTGGCTTTTAACGCTTCTAAATTATAAGCAGTTGCTGCAGCGAGTTGTTGACGACTTTTGATGGCGCGTTGTGCTTCTGTGTCAGTGACAGTAGTGGAAGGCGCAGTAGGGTCTGCTACAGTAGTTTGACTTTCACGTTTTAAGAGTTCATCAGCTTGGCTAAGCTCGGGCTCTATGTCTGGTAAATCATCTGGCGCAGCCAGTGATGGTAGAGAAAACGCCATCATTGATAGCAAAATAGAAGCGGTGATAGGTTTGCGCATATATTGATTATTCATGGGTATCCTTACCTAAGTACGATCACTAATTTCCTAAACATTTTTTCAACCTCAATTATCCTAAGGCATTTTAATCGTTTAAGCGAGAAAAAAAGCGCCCTAAGGCGCTTTTTTATTTAAGATTATGTATTTATCTGATTAATTTATTGCTTTTCGGCACCAAAGGTACCTTGGAAGGTTGTACCTTCTCCTGGTTGTGCACCTTTACCGCCTTTTTCTAATGCTTGTTGATAGACACCGCCTAAGAAGTTGGCATCCTCGCCGTAGAATCCACCGGCAGTATCGATATTATTTACATTGCCAGCAAAGGTATTACCATCAATATCTGCATTAATACTGATTTGTTTATTAGCTGGCATATATTTATAGTCACCATCTGCAAACGTTAATGTTCCTTCAAGCTTGCTGTTCACAAAATCAACATCGAACTTAGAGGTACCATCAACTACCGGACCACCGCGAGCGCCTTCTTTTAGATGCAGGTTCTCCATATAGGTAGCAACACCAGCATAGGCTACCATACCATCATTGATGTTGTTATCAATGTTGTACTGTGCCAAGTCTTTCATATACTGCATGTCGTCAAGACTAGTACCATTGCCTTGTACATAAACAGTAGATACACGTGCTAAGTCTTTTGCAACTAACTTTGGATCTCCATATACATGTCCAATTTGCATTTGTGAATCAAAGTTTTTATAAACAGATGAATAGTTTAGATCTAATTCTGAAGGACCTTGAACTTTTGTGTTTTCAGTATGCAGATTAAATCCATTACCATAATCTGAATCGTCAGTTCCACTTATATTAACAAGAACCTTCTGTTTTACAGATTCAGGCTTAGTCATATCAGCACGAGCTAAGAAGCTGTCATAATTAGTAAAGTTATCACCAGCACGGTTGTCTACAGGAACTTTAGAACCATCTACAGTCACAGTCTTTGTAAAGTCAGACTTATCATCACGTATCTCTGCATAACCAATCGCATCTTTCGTAACACTTACGAACTTTTTACTACTGAGCGTGTTGCTTTGGAAGCCAGTAAGTTCAGCATCTGCTGCTACATCTGGGTTAGTAGGCACTTCTGGAAGTGGCTCAGTTGGCTCAACTGGATTAGCTGCTGTACCATCCTTCTCTGCACCAAAGGTACCTTGTGAGCCATTACCTTCATAGATACCACCAATGAAGTTAGCATCTTTACCGTAGAATGCGCCTTCGGTATTGTAGCCACTCTCATCAGCTGCCGCACCAGAGAACTTATTGCCGTTAATATCTGCCGATAGCCCAATTTCACCAGCTTTAATAAAGTTAAGCTTACCTTCAACTTTACTATTGACGAAGTCAGCCGTGAACTCAGAACTGCCATATTCAATCGCATTGTCTACACCTACTTTACGATTGGTGGCATCACCAGCATACTCAAACGTACCTTCTGTCGGTAGCGTCGCTGTCTTATTACCCACTACAGCTACACCATCTACAGGTACAGCGCCATTGGCTGCTGTGCCATCTATATGTGCAATGCGCATCTCACCGTTAGCACCAAAGTCTTTATAGGTTGCAATGTAAGCCAAATCACCTTCACCAGTTACGTTTCCAGTACCTTCATAAGCTTTGAAGCCATTTTCCGTTTCAGCATCATTGTCACCTGATACCTGAATGGTTATAGGCCCTGGGAGAACACCTGTAAGCGCCAAATCAGCACGAGCATCGACATCTGAGGTGCTACGGATATCAAATTCACGAGTTGTGGTTGTTTTGACGCCCATCTCCAATGCACTTGCATCAACAGATAAATGCTGCACACCTGATTGCTTTGTTTCGATATCAGACTCGTATATTGCACCTGTGTCACCGCCAGTATCGCCACCTGTATCGCCACCTGTGTCACCACCTGTATCACCGCCAGTATCACCGCCTGTATCGCCACCTGTATCGCCACCTGTGTCACCGCCAGTATCGCCACCTGTGTCACCGCCAGTATCGCCACCTGTGTCACCGCCAGTATCGCCACCTGTGTCACCGCCAGTATCC